>CAMEWU010000133.1 GCA_945946715.1 uncultured Clostridium sp.
ATAACGTAAATTATCTTCTATTTATGAATATTCTGACAATTCTTTTGTCATTTCAACACATAAAAAAAAGTCCCATAAACACTGGGTTTACAGGACTTAACCATATCTTATATTATTTTAGAAATTCTAAATTAGCAAACACCCTGAGCGAGCATAGCATCTACAACCTTCAGGAATCCGGCAATGTTAGCACCGGCTACATAATCACCTGCAGTTGCATACTTCTTAGCTGCGTCATCAATATTGTGGAAGATATTCTCCATAATATTCTGCAACTTAGCATCAACTTCTTCGAATGTCCATGAAAGTCTTTCACTGTTCTGGCTCATCTCTAATGCAGAGGTAGCAACACCACCGGCATTAGCAGCCTTACCAGGTGCGAACAGAATTCCATTCTCCTGTAAATACTTGGTTGCATCTAAAGTAGTAGGCATGTTAGCACCTTCTGCAACAGCAATACAGCCATTTGCTACTAACTGCTTTGCATCATCAATTAACAATTCGTTCTGGGTTGCACATGGAAGAGCGATATCACACTTAATTGCCCATACACCACGTCCTTCGTGATACTGTGCACTTGGACGAGCTGCTGCATATTCTGTCAAACGAGCACGCTTTACTTCCTTAACTTCCTTCAATAATGCTACATCAATTCCTTCCGGATCATATACCCAGCCGGTAGAATCAGAAACGGTTACAACCTTTGCACCCATCTGCTGAGCCTTCTGAGCTGCGTAAATTGCTACATTACCGGAACCGGAAATACATACTGTCTTACCAGCAATATCATGACCATTGCACTTTAACATTTCTCTTGTTAAATATAACAGACCATAACCGGTAGCTTCTGTTCTTGCTAAAGAACCACCGTAAGATAAGCCCTTGCCTGTCAATACACCTTCGTATAAACCACGAATTCTCTTGTACTGACCATACATATAACCGATTTCTCTTGCACCGGTTCCGATGTCACCGGCAGGAACGTCGGTATCAGCACCAATGTACTTACATAATTCTGTCATAAAGCTCTGGCAGAATGCCATAACTTCTCTATCTGATTTGCCCTTAGGATCAAAATCAGAACCACCTTTACCGCCACCAATCGGAAGACCGGTTAAAGAATTCTTGAAAATCTGTTCAAAGCCTAAGAACTTAATAATACCAAGGTTTACTGATGGGTGAAGTCTCAGACCACCCTTGTATGGTCCGATTGCTGAGTTAAACTGTACACGATAACCGGTGTTAACCTGAACCTGTCCATTATCGTCTACCCAAGGTACACGGAACTTAATCTGACGTTCCGGCTCACAAAGACGCTCTAATAATGCATCCTTCTTGAACGCCTCTTCATTTGCTTCGATTACCGGACGAAGGGAATTCAACACCTCGTCTACAGCCTGTAAAAATTCTGGTTCACTTGCATTTTTCTTGTGTACCAATGCAAGCACGTCATCTACGTATGACATCTCAAACTCCTCCTTATAAAAATTACTCCTAGAACCACTTAGCATCTCCCTTGTTTATATGATAATTATGAAATCATGAGGTCGCGGTTCATGTTCTCACAATTAAAATCAAATAGGCTGACTCCTACTCGATTTCACAAACAAATCCCTGAAACAAACAACGTTTCAGGGATTATTAGACGCCTTTGTCCTTGCGTTCTATTATATTATATTTCTTTGCGTATTTCAACGAAAAATATTAATATATTGCGTTTAAAAATTCAAAAACTATGAAATAGGTACTCGTTCCGATAAATACTGATAAATCTTCTCTCCATATGTCCGGTTATTACTAAAATGTAATACATACTGCTTCTTTCCGGTTTTTATCTGTATTATGAAGTAATCTAAATCCGGACTCGGTTCAACCCATTGGAGCCCGGTCACCTCTGAATAAGGTAAAACAACTTCCTTATTGTGTAATTTCAACTTAATATGTTCTTCTGTAAATTCATAGGTAATATCATATGCCTGTTGCCGCAGAGATGCTCTTATCAGATAAATACCATAAAATGCTGCCATTAATGCAACTGCAATTACCAGAAACCGCATATTGGGAACCTTCCATACCAATACAGCTCCGGCAATTCCCAGCATTAGGAATACAATACCTGTAATCCGATAACCAAGCCGACCTGCTTTACTTTTTTTGACTGTATATGTTAATCCCATGAAAACTTCTCCCAGTTTATACTTATCTATATATTATATCGTCCCGTCCCGGTCCATTGGAAATTATAGTAATTGGGAAACCAATCTGCTTTTCAACAAACTCTATATAATTCCGACAATTTTCCGGCAAGTCTTCATACTTTTTAATGCCACGGATATCTGTTTTCCAGCCAGGCAACACCTCTAAAACCGGTTTTGCTTTCTCTAACAAAGTTGTGGTCGGGAAGTCTGTTGTTACCTTACCATCAATTTCATATCCGGTGCATACCGGAATCTCATCCAGATATCCCAGAACATCTAATACTGTAAATGCTACATCTGTAGTTCCCTGAATCCGGCAGCCATACTTAGAAGCAACACAATCAAACCAACCCATACGTCTTGGCCGTCCTGTTGTTGCGCCATATTCACCACCATCGCCACCACGTCTTCTTAATTCGTCTGCCTCGTCACCGAAGATTTCACTGACAAATGCACCGGCACCAACAGCACTGGAGTATGCCTTACATACAGTAATAACTTGCTTAATCTCATATGGTGGAATTCCGGCACCAATCGCACCGTATCCTGCCAATGTAGATGAGGATGTTACCATCGGATAAATACCATGATCCGGGTCTTTCAAAGAACCAAGCTGACCCTCCAACAGGATATTCTTTCCTTCTTGAATTGCATTGTATAAATATGCAGAAGTATCGCATACATATGGCTCAATCATCTGCTTATATTCCATTAAGGTTGCAAAGATTTCATCCGCTTTCAGTAATGGCTGATGATACAGATGTTCCAGTAATACATTCTTCTGAACCAACACCCGCTCAATCTTTTCCTTTAATGCTTCTTCATCAAATAATTCACTGACCTGAAAACCAATCTTGGCATATTTATCTGAATAAAATGGTGCAATTCCGGACTTGGTAGAACCGAAGGACTTTCCAGCCAGACGTGCTTCCTCATAAGTATCAAATAATACATGATATGGCATAACCATCTGTGCACGATCTGACACAAGAATCTTTGGTTTCGGCACTCCCTTTGAAACAATATCTTCAATTTCTCCTACCAGCTTTGGAATATCTAAAGCCACACCATTTCCTATAATGCTGGTAGTATGTCCATAGAATACTCCTGACGGAAGAGTATGCAGTGCAAATTTTCCATAATTATTTACAATGGTATGACCTGCATTGGCACCACCCTGAAATCGTACGATAATATCCGATTCCTTTGCTAATGTATCTGTAATCTTACCTTTTCCCTCGTCGCCCCAGTTTGCTCCGACTATTGCTTTAACCATTCTGTTCCTCCTATATTTTATCCCACAAAGGGGAATTCATTCGTCATTGCTTCTATCCATACAATCACAATGCTTTTCTAGTATATCTCACTTTATGACATAAGTAAAATCAATATTGTTTATATTTGGCATAATTTTTACTTATATTAAATATTCCTGCTGCAATAATTCCATCAATTTACCGGCTGCTACAGAAAGTGGCAATCGGTCATCATTGACCACGCAAATCTGCCGTTTCGGTATCTGTTTATCAAACTGCAGGAGAAACAATGCATCCTTTTCAATGTATGCCTGTGCAAAGTCTTGCACTACGCAACCAATCCCAAGATTCTGTAATGCAAACTGTACAATCATATCACTGGTTGCCAGTTCGAATTCCGGTTCCAGTTTTACCTGATTTTCTGCAAGAAATGCATCCACATACCGCCGAGTACTGGTATCCGATTCCAAACATATAATAGGAAGATGTTTTAAATCCTCGTACCGCATCATCTGTTTTTTATAGTTCCAGAACTTCGAGCCTGCAATAAATACATCCTGTATATCCCGTACCGGTAATACTCTCAAATGTGATTCAGCCTCAAAGGGTTGACTGACGATTCCAAAATCAATTCTTCCTGCCTGCAAATGCTCAATTGTCTCCGGTGTGGGCGCGTTGGTTACCGTTACTTTAATATCCGGATACATTTGGTGATACTTTCGAAGATATGGGAGCAGATAAAACTGTAGAGTCATATCACTGGCTCCAATTCTGATTTCTCCGGTCTTCATATTCAGCATTTCCTGTAATTTCTGTTCTCCCAACTGAATCTGCTCATATCCATTTTTTACATAAGAAAATAAAGTCTGACCTTCATTGGTAAGAGTAACACCTTTTGCCGTCCGCATAAAAAGCTTTGTTCCAAGACTCTGTTCCAATTGCTTTATCGCCTGACTGACTGCAGGCTGGGAAATACATAATTCCCCAGCCGCTCCAGTAATACTCTGACATTGTGCTACATGATAAAAGATTTTATAATATTCCAGATTTACATTCATTTTAATTCGTTTAATACTTTAAATTATACATTAATCTCTGCTGTTAAGCCTAATAGTTCCTGATTTGCATCCAATATCGGCTGAACAACTTCATTCAAGAATTCTTCCGTCTGTTCCGGTGCCCGTCCCACAAAGTTCTTTGGCTCTAATAACGCTTCAATTTCTTCTTTTGTCATTCCAAATGCCGGGTCTGCTGCAATTCGGTCAACCAAATCATTTTCTTTTCCTTCTTTTTTAACAACCGCTCCGGCTGCCATGGAATGTTCCCGAATCTTTTCATGCAAATCCTGACGATTACCGCCTCGTTTTACAGCATCCATCATAATATTTTCTGTGGCCATAAATGGTATTTCTTTCATAAATCTCTGGTAAATAACCTTATCATAAACCACAAGACCATCTACAACATTTAGATACAAATCCAGAATTCCATCAATTGCAAGAAAAGCTTCCGGTACAGAAATACGCTTATTGGCAGAATCGTCCAATGTTCTCTCAAACCACTGGGTAGCCGCTGTAATTGCCGGATTAATAGAATCTGCAATTACATAATTTGCTAAGGAAGCAATTCGTTCACTCCGCATCGGATTTCTCTTATACGCCATAGCAGAGGAACCAATCTGATTCTTTTCAAAAGGTTCTTCAATTTCCTTCAGGTGTTGCAATAAACGAATATCATTTGAAAATTTATGGGCACTCTGTGCAATTCCGGAAAGTACATTCAATACTCTGGAATCTACCTTACGGGAATATGTCTGTCCGGATACCGGATAGCATTCTGCAAATCCCATTTTTTCCGCAATCTTTTTATCAATCTGACGGACTTTTTCATGATCACCGTTAAAGAATTCCAGGAAACTTGCCTGCGTACCGGTAGTACCTTTCGAACCTAACAGCTTCTGCTGACTAATCATGTATTCCAAATCATTTAAATCTAACAACAATTCCTGCATCCAAAGAGTTGCCCGTTTACCAACGGTAGTTGGCTGCGCCGGTTGAAAATGGGTAAATGCCAACGTTGGCAAATCTTTATAAGTTCTTGCAAATTTCGCTAATTCATTAATAACATTGATTAACTTCTTGCGAACCAGTTTCATGGCTTCCGTCATAATAATCACATCTGTATTATCCCCTACATAACAACTGGTAGCACCCAGGTGAATAATACCTGCTGCCTTTGGGCACTGCTGTCCATATGCATATACATGACTCATTACGTCATGGCGAACTAATTTTTCCCGTTCCTGAGCGACTTCATAATTAATATCATCCACATGTGCCTTTAATTCATCAATCTGCTCCTGGGTGATTACCGGCTTTCCATTTTCACTTAAGCCTAATTCCAACTCTGTTTCTGCTAATGCAATCCATAATTTTCTCCAGGTTTTAAACTTCATATCCGGCGAAAAAATATACTGCATCTCCTTACTTGCATATCTTGCCGATAATGGACTTTGGTAAATATTGTTGTTACTCATGTTATTCCTCCTTGTATAACAAAAGCTGCTCCGGCATCAAAGCCAAAACAGCTTTATCATCCAATTTTGATTATACTACATTTTACGTCCACGTTCAAACGTTTCATGTTCGCCCCGGATATCTTCTACAGGTGGCTTTATCGGGTAGTTTCCACTAAAGCAGGCATCACAATATCCACAACTGCCATGAATTAATTCAGGAAGCCGGTTCAGTTCCAGATATCCCAAGGAATCTGCTCCTATAATCCGGCAGATTTCATCTACTGTCTTATTATGTGCAATCAACTGGTCTTCATCCGGAATATCAGTTCCAAAATAACACGGATGTAAAAATGGTGGAGAGCTAATCCGTACATGGACTTCCGTGGCTCCTGCATCCTTTAACATTCCTACAATCCGATCACTGGTTGTACCACGTACAATGGAATCGTCTATCATAACTACCCGCTTGCCTTTTACAACCTCTTTCAACACATTCAGTTTCACATTGACACTGGATTCCCGCTGACTCTGCTTTGGCTTAATAAAGGTTCGCCCCACATAGGTATTCTTAATAAATGCAGTTCCATATGGAATTCCCGATTCCAATGCAAAACCCATAGCTGCCGCATTT
>CAMEWU010000134.1 GCA_945946715.1 uncultured Clostridium sp.
GAAAGCAAAGGGTGGTTTTATCTGGGCTTGTAAGAATTATGACGGAGATGTTATGAGTGATATGGTGTCCAGTGCTTTTGGTTCTTTGGCTATGATGACTTCTGTTTTGGTATCACCGGAAGGATATTATGAGTATGAAGCAGCACATGGAACGGTTCAAAGACATTATTATAAATACTTAAAGGGAGAAGAGACTTCAACTAACTCCGTAGCTACTATCTTTGCATGGACAGGAGCATTACGGAAACGTGGAGAAATGGATCAGCTTCCGGATTTAATGAAGTTTGCAGATGCATTAGAAGCTGCTACTCTTGAAACCATTGAATCCGGTAAGATGACAAAGGATTTGGCGCTGATTACTTCAATTCCGAATCCGACTGCATTATCCAGTGAAGGCTTCATTAAAGCTATCCGCGAAACATTAGACAAGAAACTGGCATAGATAGTTTCTCAGAGAAAAGAATAGTAAATCTTATATAAAAGAAAACGCTGTAGAAAAGATGTTCCCCCAAATATAAATTTTGTGGGTTGCCTTGTTTACAGCGTTTTTTGATTCCGTATATGATTAAATGAAAACACCAGAGTGAAGACTATATTAAAATGTTACTCAGCAAGAAGTTCCCATTTAGCATATAATTCTTCCAATTGTGCATCAATACCTTCCTTTTCTTTTGCCAGCTCCATACAACGCATAGAATTCGTGGCAATCTCTGGCAGACACATTTCTTCTTCCATTGCCTGGCTGCGAGTTTCCAAGTCCTCAATTGCCTGCTCCAGCTTTTTCAAATCATTTGCCTTCTTTCGAAGTTTTGCCTGTTCTTCTTTTTGGGCCTGCCAGTTGGTTTTGTTATCAACAGCTTCAGCGGAAGCTGTGTTTGACAGGGCAGGTGTATCAGGCAATTCTCGGTTTGGAGAGGAGAATGAGGCATTATCCGGCACGTCTATCTTTTCCAGATAGTAGTCATAATTCCCTTTATATTCATTTATATGCTGCTCTGTTAAATCCAGGATTCGGGTAGCTGTTTTGTTGATAAAATAACGGTCGTGGGAAACATATAATACGGTTCCTGTATAGCTGCAAAGAGCTGATTCCAGAATTTCTTTGGAGGTAATATCCAAATGGTTCGTAGGCTCATCTAAAATCAAAAGATTGGCAGAAGAGAGCATTAATTTTGCTAAGGAAACACGACCTCGTTCGCCGCCGCTTAAGTCTTGAATCTGCTTAAATACATCATCTCCTGTAAATAGAAATGCAGCCAGAACATTGCGCATTCTGGTGTTGGTAAGTGTGGGATAGGCATCTGATATTTCTTGGAAAATAGTTTTTTCCGGTGACAGTACCTGATGCTCCTGGTCGTAGTAACCGATTTTTACTCGAGAACCTAGTACAATTCGACCCTCATCTTTTGGAATATATTTATTAATTATTTTTAGTATAGTGGTTTTCCCGGCTCCGTTCTTACCAATCAGTGCCACTCGTTCCCCACGTTTGATATCAATTGTAATATCTCGGAATAGTTGATTTTTTCCAAAGGCTTTAGATAAGTGCTCCACCAGTAGTACGTCATTTCCACTTTCAACCTCCGGCTCCAGTTTGATACGCATGGTATCCCGGATTTCCTGTGGCTTATCCAAAACTTCCATTCGGTTTAGCAGCTTTTCGCGGCTCTCAGCACGTTTAATGGATTTTTCTCGATTAAAGGATCGTAGCTTGGCAATTACATCTTCCTGATGTTGAATCTCTGCCTGTTGATTGAAATAAGCTTTTAATTCACTGGCACGGATTTCTTCCCTGCGAGCAGCATACCAGCTATAGTTTCCCGGATAAACCCGACTGACCCCATGTTCCAGTTCTACTACCTTTGTGACAATCCGGTCCAGAAAGTAACGGTCATGAGAAACAATCAAAACAGCACCCTTATAGGTGTTTAGATAATTTTCCAGCCAGGAAATAGAATCCATATCCAGATGGTTGGTTGGTTCGTCTAAGAGAATAATATCCGGTTGGCTAAGCAGTAAGCGTCCCAATGCAACACGGGTTTTTTGACCGCCGGAGAGGGTTGAAATCTTGGTGTCATAATCCTCTTCTGAAAAACCAAGTCCCTTTAATACTCCATTAATCTCGCTTTTGTAGGCATAGCCATTCTGCATTTCAAATTCATGGTTTAATCGGCTGTAGGTATTAAGAAGGATAGTAAGGTCGTCTCCCTGTGCATGTTTCATGGCAAGCTCTGTATCACGAATTTGTTGGTCCAGTTCAATGATATGTTGCTTTACGGTAAGCATTTCTTCATATATAGTACGAGAATAGGAGTGTTCCTGCTGTTGGGCAAGATATCCGATGGTTTTATCCTTGCCGATGATTACCTGACCGGAATCCGGCGTTTCTTCGCCCATGATAATCTTAAATAATGTAGATTTTCCGGCACCATTTATACCTACGAGTGCAGTTTTTTCTTTTTCTTCTATATGAAATTGTATATCCTTTAATACTTCTTTAATTCCAAAAGATTTTGAAATGTTCTGACAAGCCAGTATCATCGGTTGGTTCCTCCGTTTTTGTTGATGACATATTCTACCATAATTCAGGGCAAGGATACAAGAGGTATCCATGATTCAAGGCAGGAGAATTGTTTGACAATTGGAATGCATGGGACTATCATGGAAGGAAGAATTATGGAGGAGGTTGATATCTTGCGATACATAGTGACAGGTGAAGAAATGCAGGAAATGGATGCATATTGTATAGAAAAAATTGGTATTCCTTCCATGGTACTTATGGAGCGGGCGGCAATGGCAGTAACGCAGGTTCTTTCTGATTATATAGAAGAATTGGAACTGTCGGAACAACCTCAGGTTTTGATTGTCACGGAAGGTGGCAATAATGGAGGAGATGGACTTGCAATTGCCCGAATGCTCTCAGACCTGGGTTATGGGATTGCAGTGTATCAAATCGGTGGAGTGACAAAAGAATCGGATTCATATCAAAAGCAGAAGGAAATTCTAAGAAACCTTGGTATACCGGTTCATATGGGTGTTACTTCTTCCGATTTGCAGGAATGGAAAAAACCTCGTTATGATATTATCATTGATGCAGTTTTTGGTGTGGGATTAAAACGGGATATAAGGTCACCTCAGAAGGAAGTAATAGAAGCCTTAAATCAATTGGGTGGCTTAAAATGTGCAGTAGATATGCCTTCCGGTATTGACAGTACATCCGGAAAGGTATTAGGTACGGCTTTTCGTGCTGATGTGACGATTACATTTGGTTGGGAGAAAACAGGACAGATTATTGGAAAGGGACCGGATTATTGTGGAGATGTTCTGGTGGCTGATATTGGATTTCCAACGGAGGTAATGAATGTAAAAACACCTAAATGCTATTGCTATGAGGAAGAAGATTGGATACGGCTTCCGAAACGGAATTCAAGTGGAAATAAAGGTACCTTTGGGAAGGTGACAGTGATAGCGGGAAGTGAATCGGTTTGTGGTGCCGCCTTATTAAGTGGTGAAGGTGCCTATCGTACCGGATGTGGTCTGGTAGAAATAGTAACGCATGTAAATAATCGAGAAACCATACAAAATCATTTGCCGGAAGCATTACTTCATGTATATTCTAATGTAGAAGAAGCAGAAGCGATTATCTGCCGTTCCTTAAAGTGGGCAGATGTAGTGGTAATCGGACCGGGAATTGGCACCGGTGAAATAGGCAAGGCAATGACCATGCAGGTTATGAAAGCTTCCTGTCCATTGGTGGTAGATGCAGATGCTGTTACCATACTTGCCGGCGAGGAGAATTGGTGGAAACTTCGGACAGGTACAGGTAATCTGGTATTAACACCACATCGAAAGGAAATGGAGCGCATAAGTCATATACCAATGAGCCGTTTGCAGGAAATACCATGGAGTTGTGCAGCAGAAGCATCTGATAAATGGGGCGGAATTTGCGTATTAAAAGATGCAAGAACTGTTGTGACAGAACCGGAACAGTATGGTTGCTATATTAATTTTTCGGGAAATGACGGTATGGCTACGGGAGGTTCCGGTGATGTGCTGACCGGTATCATTGCTGCCTTGGCAGCCCAGGGCCTTTCCCTTGGAGAAGCGGCAAGAATGGGTGTTTATCTTCATGGAGTAGCAGGTGACCGGGCGGCAGAACAGAAAGGGCATTATAGTATGCTGGCAGGAGATATTTTAACAGGTCTTACTGAACAGTTGAAAGAAATGACAGGAGGATATACAGATGAAGTATTATAATGTACAGGCAGATGTGGACTTAGATGCCATACGACATAATATAATAGAAATGAAAAAGCATATTCGGCCGGAAACAAAACTGCTGGCAGTGATTAAAGCAGATGCCTATGGTCATGGGGCAGTTGCGGTTGCAAGAGCCTTAGAAGATTCGGCAGATTATTTTGCAGTAGCACATATGCAGGAAGCAGAAGAACTTCGCCGTTATGGTATTCATACGCCGATTCTGATATTGGGTTATTGTGCGCCGGAAGAGTTTCGAACTATGATACAACAGGATATTACCATTAATTTATTTTGTCTGGAGGATGCCAGATATTTGTCGGAACTTGCTCAAACCATGAATCAGAAGGCAAAGGTACATATAAAGATAGATACTGGTATGAGCCGAATTGGATTTGCATGTAATCGTAAAGCAATCGAAGAAATCAAGGAAATTGTTGCTTTGCCTGGAATCGTAGCGGAGGGAATTTTTACTCATTTTGCAAAAGCGGATGAGAAAAATAAGGATGCATTTGAACAACAGTTGAACCAGTTTCGTTATATGCTTGGGACATTAGCGACAGAAGGAATCACGTTCCCGATTCGACATGCAGCAAATAGTGCTGCTATTATGGAAAGCGGAGATTTGGATTTGGATATGGTTCGTTCCGGTATTAGCACATATGGGTTATATCCATCAGAAGAAGTTGAAAAGGAAGGAATAGATTTGGTTCCGGCTATGGCACTTCACAGTCGGATTACATATGTAAAGACAGTTCCTGCAGGAACCGGTGTAGGTTATGGCTGGAGCTACATTACGGAAAAAGAAACCCGAATTGCAACCATACCTGTAGGATATGCCGATGGTTACAAACGTGCTTTATCCAATCAGGGCAGAGTATTGATTCATGGATGTTTCGCACCTATTATTGGCCGAATATGTATGGATCAGTTCATGGTAGATGTAACGCATGTGCAGGATGTACAGGTTGGTGATGTGGTTACTCTGTTTGGAACAGACGGCGATGCCTGTATTCCGGTTGAAGAACTGGCAAATGCCAGTGCCAGTTTCAATTATGAGTTCGTATGTGGACTGACCAGGAGAGTCCCGCGGATTTACACATGGCAGGGAAAAGAAGCAGGCAGCTTGAATTATCTGCAGCCGGAACCGTATACATGGGAACCGGAGTATAAAGATGGCCTGATAAATAATTAAGTCCCCAACAATAGATTGAAATAATATGAATACTCTGGATAAGTTTGGAAATACTGTAACCAATAAGAAAAGTCTGGAGTGTGAAAAAATTGATCATAAAGCGTGGAGATATTTATTATGCGGATTTAAGACCAGTGGTTGGTTCTGAACAGGGAGGCGTACGACCGGTCTTAATTATACAGAATGAAGCCGGAAATCGGCATAGTTCCACAGTAATTGTAGCTGCAATTACCAGTAAGATGACGAAGGCAAAATTGCCAACCCATATTGAACTGGATTGTCACCGCTGTGAAATGGTAAAGGATTCCATTGTACTGCTGGAACAGATTCGTACTATTGATAAAAAACGTCTGAAGGAAAAAGTCTGTCACTTGGAGGGCGATATTATGCAGCAGATCAATGAAGCTTTGATGATAAGCCTGGAGCTTACATAAAGAATTGACGGAAAGACAGGTTTCATGCTATTTTAGTGTTACAGTCCGGAATAGCCGGTAAGGTTGACCGGAATAGTTAAATCAGGATAGAGAGAATCAGGAAGGAGAACGAGTGATGACCAAAGGTGGTCCCAGTCGCTTGTTCCGTAAATTTTCACGGAACAAGTCAAATTATGAAGAACAGGTAGAGGAAGAAATCAAATCCATGGTAACGGAAGGACATGAACATGGAGTGATTTTGGAAGATGAGGCAGAAATGATTAATAACATCTTTGAATTTGGAGACAAAGAAGCCAGAGATGTTATGAGTCCAAGACAAAAGATAGAAGGTATTGATGCTTCCTGGAGTTTGGAGGAGGCCATGAATGTAATGTTGGAAAGTGGTTTTTCCAGATATCCTCTATACAAAGAAGATTTGGATAATATTGTGGGTGTGCTGCATCTGAAAGATGCAATGCGATACTATATGCGGGATAAAGAAGCTGCATTAACTGATATTGCAAGAGAACCGTTTTTCGTGCATCCAACGCAGAATATCAGTAAATTGTTTAATGATATGCAAACGAAAAAAATACATATGGCTATTGTGGTGGATGAGTATGGCCAAACAGAAGGAATTGTAGCCATGGAAGATATTCTGGAAGTAATTGTTGGGAATATTTTAGATGAGTATGATGAAGAAGAACATGACATTATACGGT
>CAMEWU010000135.1 GCA_945946715.1 uncultured Clostridium sp.
AACAATACAAAATGTATGGTAAAGGTGAATGGTATCACGTTGATTGAACGTTCGTTACGACAACTGGACGAACTTGGGTTAAAGCAGATTGTAATTGTTGTAGGATATGAAGGAAAGAAACTGATAGATTTTATTTCTACATTAGGTATACACACTTCAATCCTGTATGTGGATAATCCGATTTATGATAAAACCAATAATATTTATTCTCTGGCACTGGCAAAAGAATATTTGTTGGAAGATGATACTTTGCTTCTGGAATCGGATTTGATTTTTGAAGAGGGAATTTTGAAAAAATTAATGGAGGATCCAAGAGAAACGCTGGCTTTAGTTGACAAGTATGAAAGCTGGATGGATGGAACTGTTATTAAGGTTGGAGAAGAAGATGAAATTCTGGAATTTGTTCCGGGAAAGAAGTTCGTATTTGAAGATATTCCACAGTATTACAAGACTGTGAATATTTATAAATTTGGTAAACATTTTTCTCAAACCCATTATGTACCATTTCTGGATGCCTATTCTAAGGCGTTGGGAGATAATGAATACTATGAGCAGGTACTTCGGGTAATTACTTTGTTAGATGATCCGGAAATCAAGGCAAAGAGATTACAGGGAGAGCGGTGGTACGAAATCGATGATGTACAGGATTTAGATATTGCAGAATCTTTATTTGCGCCATCCGATGAAGAACGTTTGACTAGAATTCAATCCCGCTATGGCGGTTACTGGCGGTATCCAAAGCTGTTAGATTTTTGTTATTTAGTAAATCCATATTATCCTTCAAACAAAATGAAGAAGGAAATGATTGCGAATTTTGACAGTCTGCTTACTCAATATCCATCTGGTATGTATGTCAATTCTTTATTGGCGTCCAGAAATTTTGGAGTGAAGCAGGATTATATTGCTGTAGGAAATGGTGCAGCAGAGTTGATTAAATCAGTGATGGAGGCACAAACGGGTAAGATAGGCGTAGTAAGTCCTACCTTTGAAGAGTATCCGAATCGTTATAAACCGGAGGATATCATACGATTTGTTCCGTCTGACAGTCAATTGAGGTACACAGAACAGGAATTGATTGATTACTATACGGTACATAAAATTAGTACATTGGTTCTGGTAAATCCGGATAATCCAACGGGAAATTATATTTCTTCAAGTGGAATTAATAAATTGCTGGAATGGGCAAAAGAAAGTGATATTACTGTGATTTTGGATGAAAGCTTTATTGATTTTGCTGATGAAGAGAGGGTGACATATCTGAATAATGATTATTTGGAACACTATCCGAACCTGATTGTAATTAAGAGTATTTCTAAGTCTTATGGTGTGCCGGGACTGCGTTTGGGTGTTATTGCTTCGGCCAGAGAAGGTTTGATTGCGGATATCAAGAAGGATGTTGCAATCTGGAACATTAATTCCTTTGGTGAGTTTTATATGCAGATTTTCGAAAAGTACCGAAAGGATTATGAGAAGGGCTTATCCCGGTTTTATCAGACAAGAAGAGATTTCATGGAGCAGTTGAAAGGAATACCGGGTCTGGAAGTTTTGCCTACACAAGCAAATTATGTAATGGTACGTCTACAGGAAGGACGATATGCAGCAGAAATTACAAAAGAATTATTACTGAAGCATAATATATTAATCAAAGATCTTACTTCAAAGATGCGAAAGGCAGGCTTTGATGGAGAATATTTGCGGATTGCTGTACGAAACCATAGGGATAATGACAGCCTGTGTAAGGCCTTAACCGAAATTATGAATGAAGAGAGATAGAGTTATGTCAAAAGCAAGTAAAGGAAAATGTACAGAACAATTGAAAACACATGGAAAGGAACTGATTCCGGGAGGAATTCTTTCTGCTGCGGCAGCGTTTATGTTCTGTATTTATGCTCCAATTGAGTTGTATTGTAATAACAAAGGAGAGTTTTGGTTTGATATGGGTACATTACTGCCGGTTCTTCTTGTTATGTTCTTAGTTGTTTTTGGTGTAAGTGCATTCCTGCTGTTTCTGTTGTTTTGTATTCATAGAAATGCATACAAGATAGGTTTGGCAGGTTATTTGATTGCTTATCTTGCATCTTATATACAGGGAAATTATCTTGTGAAGAATTTGCCGCCGCTGGATGGCACCCAGGTGGATTGGTCGTTATATGGAACGCAAAGAATTGTCACAGTTGTGCTATGGCTGGTAATCATAACAGGAGTGATTTTGGCTGTGCATTTTGCCGGTTATGAACGTTTTTTAACAATCGCGAAAGTTGCCGGGATGTTTATAACTGCCATTTTGATTGTTACTCTGGGTAGTGTTGTGATTTCGAAAATAGGATTGGAAATGAAGTTAAATATTTATGCATCTACAAAGCAGGAATATGAGTTTTCTGAGGAACAGAATTTTATTATTTTGGTACTGGATGCTACAGATGCAAAGACTTTTGAAACCATGCTGGCAACCCATCCGGAGTATGCAGACACATTTTCTGATTTTACCTTTTATAAGAACACCATGAGTGCATACCCATTTACCATGAATGATATTCCGTGTTTGCTGTCTGGTGACTGGTATGAAAATGATGAGAGCTTTGATGATTACAATGTAAATGTTTATAAGAATTCAGAATTGTTTTCTACATTGGAAGACCGGGGATATAAGATGGGAATGTATGAGGATGAAGTTCCTTTGTTGGATGAAAGTATGTATCGGTTTGTGAATATTCAGGAGTCAGGTAAATTAGGAATGTCAGAGTTTCTGTTGTTTATGAAGCGGGAACTGCAATTAGTAGGTTTCCGATATGCACCTTTTGATTTGAAGCGATTCTGTCTGGTGACAGGTAGCAGCTTTCAGGAATTAAGAGGTAATCATTATGAGTATCCGGCTTATTCCTATACTAATAGTACATTTTATGAAGATATGAAGAATACATTGGCAACAACCACTCAGGATAAATGGTTCAAGTTTATACATATCGAAGGTGCACATACACCGTTCCGATATGATGCAAATGTAAATGTGATTGAGAATGGCAGTTACGAGGGTAATATGGAAGCTACCATGACGATTACCCGTGATTATTTGGAAAAGTTAAAAGAAAATGGGGTATATGATAATTCTGCAATCATAGTGATGGCAGACCATGGTTATGAAGTGAATGGTGATACCTTCGGTCGGCAGAACCCGGTTTTATTTGTAAAAGGGGTAGGAGAAACCCATGATACCATGCAGATTTCCGATGCACCTATATCCTTTGAAGATTTACAGACTGCCTATACACGGTTGCTGGATGGTCAGACCGGAACTGATGTTTTTGATTATCAGGAAGGGGATATCAGGGAACGCCGGTATCTGTTTTATTACTATGAGAAAGAAAACCATATGGTAGAATATCAGACCAACGGACATGCCGGTGATACAGATGCCTTACAGCCAACCGGACAGGTGTATGACTGGAAGGAAAAATAGATTATATTTGTAATTATATATATTACAGAAATACGGAGGAAAATGATATGAAGATACTATACATTGCATTAGACTGGGTCATGGATATCTGTTATGCCATTTGCCATAATTATGGTCTGGCAATTATATTGTTTACTTTTTTTAGTAAAATAGTATTGCTGCCGGTGTCCATCTGGGTACAGAAGAATTCCATAAAGATGGTGAAAATGCAGCCGGAAATCAATTTTATGAAGGCCAAATACTTTGGTGATAAAGATACCATAGCAGAAGAGGAATCAAAAATCTATAAAAGAGAAAAGTATAATCCTCTGGCATCCATCATTCCTATGATTATTCAGATTGTCTTGCTGATGGGTCTGATTGAAGTAATCAAGGCAGGTATGGCAGCCGGTGACGTGGATATGAACTTTTTGGGTATCCAACTGAGTCTGGTTCCGGCTAAGGAAGGCGGATGGTTAATTCTTTCCCCATTGATTGCCGGTTTCTCCGCCTGGATTCTGTGTGTGTGCCAGAATGCCAGCAATGTATTACAGGCAGAACAGTCAAAGTGGAATAAGTATGGTACAATGTTACTTTCTGTTGGCTTATCCTTGTATCTGGGCTGGCTGGTACCGGTTGGAGTTGCTATTTACTGGGTGGCAAGTAACCTGATGGCGGTACTTCAGCTGTATATATTAAACTGGGCAATTAATCCAAAGAAATATGTGGATTATGAAGAACTTGAGAAGAGTAAGCAGGCATTAGCGGAATTAGGCAGCCTTGGTGAGAAGCGGAAGCTGTTTGGTGATCCCAATGCTAAACGGGAACGTGCAGATTATAAACGGTTTTTCTCTGTGGTAAATAAGCATCTGGTCTTTTATTCTGAGGGTAGTGGATTCTACAAGTATTACAAAGGGATGATTGAGTACTTGTTAGAAAAATCCAATCTGACCATGCATTATATCACCAGTGATCCGGAAGACCAGATTTTTGCAATTAGTGAAAAAGAACCAAGAATCCGGGCATATTATATCGGGGAAAAGAAGCTGATTACGCTTATGATGAAGATGGATGCTGATATCGTGGTTATGACTATGCCGGATTTAGAGAATTTCCATATTAAGCGCAGTTATGTCCGAAAGGATATTGAGTATATATATGTTCCACATGGCATGGACAGTTTGAATCTGACTATGCGTACCGGCTCTATGGATCATTTTGATACAGTTTTTTGTGTTGGAAAGCATCAGAAAGAAGAGATTCAGAAGACAGAAGAAGTTTATCAGTTGCCACACAAGAATCTGGTGGAGTGGGGCTATTGTCTGTTGGATGAAATGCGTCGGGATTATGACGCATTGCCAAAGGTAGAACATGAGAAGAAGAAGCTTTTGATTGCTCCTTCCTGGCAGCCGGATAATATTGTGGACAGTTGTCTGGAAGAGATTTTGGACCGGCTGGGTGACAAAGGATATGAGATTACGGTACGTCCACATCCACAGCATGTGCGTCACAAGGCAGAGCAGATGGAACGCTTGAAGAAGAAATATGAGAATAATAAGGATATTTGTATTCAGACAGATTTTTCTTCCAATAGCACAGTGTTTGAGGCCGATTTAATGATTACAGACTGGTCCGGTATTACATACGAGTATGCATATACCACGCTGCGGCCGGTATTGTTTATTAACACGCCGATGAAGGTTATGAATCCGGAATATGAGAAGATTGACACAGTTCCAATCAATATTTCAATGAGAGATACCATTGGTTGTTCTCTGGACTTGGATCAATTAGACCAGCTGGAAGAGAGCGTAGAACGTTTGCTGAAGAACTCTGACAGCTATCGTGAGATTATTGGGAATTTTGTAAATGAATATGTGTATCATTTAGGTGAAAGTGCTGAAATTGGTGCGAAATATATTGTACAGCAGTTAGTGAATAAAAAGAATGAAAAAAAAGGAGAGTAAAATCATGAAAAAGGTAGCAGCAGTTATAGGAATCGGATATGCAGGTTTTTGCTTTATGCTTCTGTTTGGTGTGAATGGACAGGCTTATATTGATCCTTCTGTTTTGACTTATGTAATTCAGGCAGTTGCAGGTGTAGTCATTGCAGCCGGTGCAGTTGCAGGTATTTGCTGGAGAAAAGCAAAGAAAAAGGTAAATGATAAACTGGGAATTGATGAGAACCGGAATAAAGAAGTAGAATCTGATGACATTGAATTAAAATAGCAGGTTTTGTACAGAATGAAGAAAGAGATAGTAAAGTATGGAATCATTCTGATTATCATTGGCGGGCTTTCCTGGCTGGTTTCCCGATATTGGTTTCAGCTAATGCTGATTCAGGGAGACTCTATGGAGCCCGCCTATCATAGTTTTCAGATGGTAGTACTAGATAAGCACTTTAATGAAATTACATATGGGGATGTGATTGCATTTCGCTGTGAATCTCTGGATGCTGTTTTAGTAAAACGGGTAATTGCTGTGCCGGGGGATACCGTTGAAATGAAAGAAGGAACTGTCTATGTAAACCAACAACCTGCGGAATGGGTTCCGGACAATGGAAGTGTTACATATCCGGGGCTTGCTTCAGAACCTTGGGTTCTTGCCCGAAATCAGTACTTTGTGTTGGGAGATAATTATGAAGTCAGCAAAGACAGTCGTTATCCGGAAGTTGGTGGAGTTTCAGAGGATATGATTCTTGGGGTTGTAGTTCCTCAAAAACCATGATATTCTTAGGAAAGTAATATGTTTGACATAGACAGAAAGAGGTATAGAAGTAACATGAGAGTACAGTATGACAAGGAATTGCAGGATTTTATAGATAAACATTCCATAGAAGAAGGGGATATCGATGCCTTTAAGAAACGGGAAGAGTGTGCGAATAACACCTCCGGTATTCGGGCTCTGAAAGGAACGGTCTGGTGGAAGCTGCTTTGGCCGGCAAGAGTGGTATACAATTATATGCGTCTGGTTATTACGAATATCCGAAGATATGGATTTGCACAAACCGTTATAAAAATCCGCGAAAAACTGAATTCCCGACGTCAGCTAAAGCGATTTTCGAAAAAATATATTCGTAGTATCATGCCGGATGATGCAGAACGGGAACGTCAGCGGAATACCCGGTTTGATAA
>CAMEWU010000136.1 GCA_945946715.1 uncultured Clostridium sp.
AAATATGGTCGACAGAGCTTAGGTGGGTGTTTTTTGTTTATATTTTAGTTTTCCACCATAGCTATTCTAACACGTTTAATAAGAAATGCAAGCTATTTACAACCGTCAACCCACGTATTGCCATTCTGTCACCTTCAAAATGACACTCCTGCCAGTATACCTTTTCATTGTAATATATTCCGATATATACCAAACCTACCGGTTTTTCCGGTGTACCGCCTTCCGGGCCTGCCAGTCCTGTAACAGCAATGGCAACATCTGCCTTTCCATGCTTTGCTGCTCCTTTTGCCATCTGCTTTACCGTCTGCTTGGATACAGCTCCATGTTCTACTAACGTTTCATGCTTAACCCCTAATTCTTCTTCTTTTGCCTCATTGGAATAAGTTACAAAGCCTCTGCCAAATACCTTAGAAGCACCGGATACATTAATCAACCTTCCTGCAATCAAGCCGCCGGTACAGGATTCTGCTGTGGTTATAGTCAAATTCTTTTTTATCAGAAGGTCAATCACCTGTTGTTCCAGATTCTTTCCTTCCTCCATTGTAATCAATGGGTAATCCATTTTCATATTTCATCACCTGCGTTTTACTTTTTATTTCCTTCGGAAAGTACCTTCCGATTCTTTACTAGGTAATCGATTAACGAAATAATGGTCAACAGTAAAGATACATAAATCAATACCTGTTCACAAATCACAATAATGGTTACAGCTCCCGGAAAATTCTCACTTAAATTCAGAATTAATAAAATTACCATGAACATCTGAAAGGTGGTCTTGAATTTTCCCCAGTAACTTGCCGCAATTACCACGCCATTATCTGAAGCAACCAAGCGAAAACCACTGATAATAAACTCTCTGGCAATAATGACAATGACAATCCATGCCGGAATCCGATTTAATTCAATTAAGGCAATCATAGCAGAACAAACTAACAGCTTATCTGCCAATGGGTCCATAAACTTGCCAAAATCCGTTACCAGATTGTACTTTCTGGCAATTTTCCCATCCAATAAATCCGTCAGACTGGCAATGATAAAGATTGCCACTGCAATCCACTTTCCTGCCGGTATAACAGGAACCATTAAGGCTAGCAGAAAAAACGGAATCAATATTACTCTGAAAATGGTCAATTTATTCGGTAAATTCATAAACAACTTCTCCAATCAAATCATATTCGTTCGCATCTGTGATTCGTACCGTTACCATCTCACCGGATACAATCTCTTCTTCTGCATTTATAAAGATATAACCGTCTACATTGGGAGCTTCCCGATAGGAACGTCCGATATAAACGTCCTCTTCATATAAATATCCTTCCACCAGCACTTCTAACTGTTTTCCCAGCATCCGTTGATTATTATCGTAGGAAACCTCCTGTTGCAGTGCCATTAGTTCATCCTGTCTCTGCTTTTTCACTTCCTCCGGAATCTGATTCGGAAACTCTGCTGCTCTGGTTCCTTCCTCCGGCGAGTAGGTAAATACACCCAAGCGTTCAAATTCCATGTTATCTACAAATTCTAACAAAGCCTCATGTTGTTCCTTCGTCTCTCCCGGAAATCCGGTAATTAGCGTTGTACGAATGGCAATATCCGGCATGGCAGTCCTTAGTTTCTCAACCACCTCTTCTATCTGCCTGCGACTGGTTCTTCTTCCCATCGCCTTTAGAATCTCATCCTCTGAATGCTGAATCGGCATGTCAATATAATGGCATATTTTTTCATTTTCTGCCATTGTATGAATTAACTCATCTGTAATTTCTTCCGGATAACAATAGAGTAATCGAATCCAACGAATTCCCTCTAACTGACTTAATTCCTGCAACAATTGAGGCAGCCGTTTTTCTCCATACAAATCCTGCCCATATACTGTAGTCTCCTGCGCAACCAAAACCAGTTCCTTATATCCTTCTGCTGCTAATTTCTTGGCTGTTTCCAAAATCTCTTCCATCGGAATACTTCTGTAATTTCCTCGAAGAAATGGAATAATACAGTAGCTGCATCGTTTGTTACATCCTTCCGCAATCTTTAAATATGCCATAGCATTACCTGTGGTCACCACCCGGTCGGTTAAGTCCGATGGCAAATATTGAATATCCTTACAGCAAATAACTTTTTGCCCTGTCATTGCCTGTTCCACTACGGTAACAATATCATCGATATTCGTAGAACCTAGAATAGCATCTACTTCCGGTATTTCTTCCTGAATTTCGTCTTTGTACCGTTGAGCCAGGCAGCCGGTTACAATCAATGCCTTTAGTTTTGCTGTTTCTTTTAACTGTGCCAATTCCAAGATTGTATTGATACTTTCTTCTTTTGCATCATGGATAAAGCAACAGGTATTTATTACTGCAACATCCGCTTCCTGTTCTTCATTGGTAATATTATATCCATGTTGTTTTAACAGGCTTAACATTACTTCACTATCCACTAAGTTCTTATCACAACCTAAGGACACAAATAATATATTCATAGTTGTTTCCTCATTAATCTTTATGCATTACGAATTTCTACCGCTTCTACACAGTTGTTCATAAGCATGGCAATAGTCATAGGACCTACACCACCCGGAACCGGTGTAATGGCACTTGCAATTTTCTCTACGGAATCAAAATCTACATCTCCGCAAAGCTTATTCTCTGCATTTCTGTGAATTCCCACATCAATCACAACTGCTCCTTCTTTTACATAAGAAGCATCTATCATTTTCGGTTTTCCAACAGCCGCTACCAGAATATCTGCCCGTTTCGTCACTTCCTTCAGATTCTTCGTTCTGGAGTGGCAAATGGTTACGGTTCCATTTTCCCGTAATAATAATAAGGACATTGGTTTTCCTACAATGTTACTTCTTCCAATTACCACACATTCCTTTCCTTCAATGGAAATGCCGGAACGCTTAAGAAGCTGAATAATACCGGCTGGTGTACAGGATACAAAGCCCGGCTGTCCGATACTTAATGCACCTACACTCTGTGGATGAAATCCATCTACATCCTTCTTTGGGTCAATTGCCTGAATAATATGATCTTCATTGATGTGCTTTGGTACCGGAAGCTGAACAAGAATTCCATAGATTGAATCATCCTTGTTCAATTGGTCAATAATTTCCAACAGTTCTTCTTCCGTTGTTTCCTCCGGCAATTCATAAGCAACCGACTTTATTCCAATATATTCACATGCTTTTTTCTTATTTCCAACATATACCGTTGATGCAGGGTCTTGTCCTACCTGAATAACCGCCAGGGCAATTTCAATACCCTGTGCTTTGTAGGCTGCTACTTTTTCCTTTAACTCATCTTTGATTTCTTTTGAAATTCTTTTTCCATCAATTAACTCTGCCATAGGATTCTCCTTCTTGATTTTACTCATTTTCAAACAAGGTCTTAGAACAGACCTACTGTTTTTCCGGTTTCATCTACATAGATTTGTTCTGCCGCCGGATGCTTTGGCAATCCCGGCATAGTCATAATGGTTCCTGTAATTGCAACAATAAAACCGGCACCGGCACTGACATATACTTCACGAATGGTTATCTCAAAACCACTTGGACGTCCAAGCTTCTTCGGGTCGTCTGACAAGGAATACTGATTCTTTGCCATACATATCGGAAGATTTCCATATCCAAGAGCGGTAATTTTTTCAATTGCCTTTTTCGCTGCAGGTGCATAGCTGACCCTTCCTGCTCCATAAATCTCTTTGGAAATGGTTTCAATCTTCTCTTCAATGCTTAACTCCGTATCATAAATCGGTTCGAAATGACTTTCCTTTGTTTCTAAGGTACGCAGCACGGTTTCTGCCAAGTCAATACCACCCTGTCCACCATGCTCCCAGACCTCTGCCAAGGCAAAATCACAATCCCGTTCCTCACAGAAATTCTTCACAAAGGTCAATTCGGCTTCACTATCCGTTATGAATTTATTCAAGGTTACAACAATCGGTACGCCGAACTTCTTCAAATTCTCGATATGCTTTTCCAGATTCACGATACCCTTACTTAAGGCATCGATATTTTCCTGATTTAATTCACTTTTTTCTACACCGCCATTGTATTTTAATGCCCGAATGGTTGCTACCAATACAACTGCATCCGGCTTTAAGCCTGCCTGACGGCACTTAATATCCATGAATTTCTCAGCACCTAAATCAGCACCAAAGCCAGCTTCTGTAATCACGTAATCAGCCAGCTTTAATGCGGTTTTTGTAGCCCGAACGCTGTTACAGCCATGTGCAATATTGGCAAACGGACCACCATGTACAATTGCCGGTGTATGCTCTAACGTCTGAATCAGATTCGGCTTTAACGCATCCTTTAACAATGCAGTCATGGCACCTACTGCCTTCAAATCTTCTGCTGTGACCGGTTCTCCATTATACTTATATGCCACAATAATTTTACTTAACCGACGGGATAAATCCTGTAAATCATCTGCCAGACATAAAATCGCCATAATCTCAGAGGCAACTGTAATAACGAAACCATCCTGACGAACCACACCATCCATTTTTCCGCCCATGCCAACAACAATATTACGTAATGCACGGTCATTCATATCCAGACAACGTTTCCATACAATCTGCTTCGGGTCAATATTCAATTCGTTTCCCTGCTGTAAATGATTATCCAGCATAGCTGCCAATAAATTATTTGCAGAAGTAATGGCATGAAAATCTCCTGTAAAATGCAGATTCAAATCCTCCATAGGTACTACCTGGGAATAACCTCCTCCTGCAGCGCCACCCTTAATACCAAAACATGGCCCCAGTGAAGGCTCCCGTAATGCAATGACTGATTTCTTATTCAGCAATCCCATTGCCTGACCCAGTCCAACGGTAATAGTTGTCTTTCCTTCTCCTGCAGGTGTTGGATTGATGGCTGTCACCAAAATCAGCTTTCCATCCGGCTCATCCTTCACCCGTTCCATTAATTCATCACTAAGCTTTGCTTTATATTTCCCATATAATTCCAAATCATCTGTTTGAATATTCAGTTTTTCTGCAATCTCTCCGATTGGTCTTAATTCTGCTTCCTGTGCGATTTCAATATCTGTCTTCATGTTATACTGATATCCTTTCTATATTATGTATCTAATTTCTTTTTACCTATTGCAATCCTACTCAATTCAGTGCCATATGTCAAGATATCATCGTTCTTCATTCAACTTACTACTTTTTTCTTTTCTGCAAATCAATACCAGCATCACAATTCCTGTTGCCAGCACAAACAGGGATATAAACTGTGAAGTTGAAAGTGCTCCAACTGCCCCCCGTTCCAAATCACCACGGAAAAATTCAATGATGAAACGTCCAATGCTATAGAAAATAAGATAGCATGCTCCCACTTTTCCCGGTTGCTTATTCTTCCTAAACAATACATATAATACGATAAAGTGAACAAAATTAAATGCACTGGATACTAACTGAGACGGAAACAGTGGTACGTTATTTGGTGCGCATGCAGAATTGGTAAATGTAATGGAAATAGGAGAATCCATTTCTACACCATAGCAGCAACCGGATAAGAAACAGCCAATCCGTCCAATTCCCTGTGCCAGTGCAATGGATGGAGCTGCACAGTCAAAATAGCTAAAAAATGACAGTCCCTTTTTCTTACAGTAAAAAACAACCGGAATAATGCCTGCAATAATTCCACCATAAACAACGAATCCATCCGTTATATTCATCAACAGTTTTGGATTCGCTATAATTTCATCCAAAATTGTAATGTAATACAATAGCTTTGCTCCAACGAAACCACAACCCACACTAATAATTAAAATAGTAAATATAGGGTCCGGATCCAGACCGGACTTCTTTGCAAGTTGTTCGGTCAAAATATAAGCTGCTATAATACCAATCGCAATCATTAGTCCATATCCATAGATTGTAAATGGACCAATGGTAAAAAGTTCATTGTACATATATAATTCATCTCCTTATAACATTTTTTCTATCTCTTCTTCCGGAAGTTTAAAAACTATTCTATTCTTAATTCCATTTCCATACATTCCCATTCACCAATTGGCATAATATATATCCTCGTACTTCCAGCAGGGCGAAATCCCACTGATTCATAACAATACCTTGCACTATCATTATTTGTAAATACTCCCAAAGTAATTTTGGAAGCACCTAATACATTTTGGGCATAATTGATTGCCAACTGCAACATTTTCTTTCCGTTTCCACATCCTCTTAATAAGGGGTCTACAATAACAAATCCAAAACGAACTATACTTGCACCTCATATTATAAGTTATAGATTTCTTACATATACTCTTGAATCTTCTCCATATATATCTTTCATGATGCGATAAAACTCATAACCATACTTTTCATATAAGCCATCATGATTTGTTGAAATATATATGTTTTTTACATTAGCTTCTTTTGCTAGTATTTCAGCATACCCCAACAGCTTCCCTGCATAACGATGCCCACGATAATCTGGAAACGTGTATACCCAACCTATCCATGGTGTCAAATCTGTCGGCT
>CAMEWU010000137.1 GCA_945946715.1 uncultured Clostridium sp.
TGACATCAGAAGCAACGGGCAAGAAAGATTTGGAACAGTATAAGGGTGTTTGTATCTGTGCATACGCCATATGTGTGATTGCAGCGATGGTGATGATACTGCTTGCACTTATAATTCCTGAGCAAATTGTTTCTTTGTTTACAAAAGATACATCCATTATTGCGACCGGTGGTATTTATTTGTTACTAATGGGAATAAATCTTATTTCCAAGTCAGCCAATATTATTATAGGAAATGGAATCCGGGGGAGTGGAGATACCAGATGGATGTTGTATACTCAAATACTTGGGACCATAGGTATTGTTATTGTGGCAGCGTTATTGGTATATGTCTGCAAATTCGGAATTCTTGGTGTATTTCTGGCTGTCTTGTTAGATGAAGTTGTAAGGGCGCTAATTAACTTATGGAAGTACTTGAGAATCGTCAAGGCATGGGGAAACTAGAAAATCTGAAGCAAATAAATGAAAAATATACAGAGTTGGCAGAGGCAACCTGAAAAAGTACAAAAAACGATAAACGGTATGAAATAACTGACAAACGGATTTGTTTTGATTCACAAGTGTAGTATAATAGAAAGAGTTTAATGTTATTTGGAGAAAAGTATGGTAATCAATTTTTCAATTTGTGATGATAATCCAAAGAGTCTGAATGAAATACATGATACAATCTGCCGATTGTCTGATCAATATAAGATTAATGTTTCTCTATACTCTTCTGCCGGTGAATTGCTGGACAGTATGAAGGAAGCTGAGAGAAGGAATCAGCTGTTACCGGATTTTGTATTAATTGATATTGAGATGCCGGAAATGAATGGAATTGAACTGGGAAAACAAATTAAGACATTATTTCCGGATGTATGTCTGGTCCTTGTGACATCTTATTTAGAATATGCAGTAAAAGGGTATGAAGCCAAGGCATATCGCTATCTTTTAAAACCCATTACGATTGAGTATATTGAAGCTTTAATCCAAGACTTTATGAGAGAACAGAATCAGATTAAGAAGGTATTGGTGAAGGATAAGGCACAGGAACACTTGCTTTTAATTAAGGATATCGTGTATATTAGTGCTGAAGATAAATATACCATTCTTTATACAGAGAATAATCATTATTTTGATTATAAAAGTCTAAAAGAATATGAAGAACTGCTGACAGATTACGGATTTTACCGAATACATAGAAAATATCTGATAAATATGTACTATCATAAAAGTCTGGGAAAGGGATTTGTAACATTGAGCTGTAATGTAGAACTCCCAATAAGCAGAAGAAAAGAGAATGAGTATAGAGAAAAATTATTGAAAATGCTTGAGAGAGACATATTATGATGGATTTAATTTTTACCATTCTAATTATATTAGTGAACGTTTCTGCGGTGTTGAATGTTTTGTTGATATTAAAAGTATTTTTTGGCGCAACAATTCGGTTGTCCCAAAGAATACTTTTTCTTGTTGCCGGTATATTTCTCGCTATTAACAGCATTTTAGTATTGATTCCCGGTTCAGATGACTATACCGGAATTGTGGTGTTTCTCTATATGCTGCTTACAATCAATATTTTATCTGCATCCCACAGAATTAAAAATAGCATACTGGCAGTTCCGGCGGCTTTAATGTATGTCCAATGGGGTACTATTTTTATGGTTATAGAACGGCTATTTGGATGGGATAAATTCGTATATCATTCTGAAAAAGTGATGGAAGTCACTCCGGCAACGATAATACCGGATGTTCTATTAGTGGTGATTTTGTTTGTTCTTTTCAAAAAGGTTGAGAAGGAAGAGGTTACTTTAC
Source organism: uncultured Clostridium sp. (assembly GCA_945946715.1). GTDB lineage: Bacteria > Bacillota > Clostridia > Lachnospirales > Lachnospiraceae > CAG-632. Next base: position 1,794 of record CAMEWU010000137.1, read on the forward strand.
AGCTTTCAACGAGGGAATGCATATTGGTTACTATTGTATGTATCGTATGCCCAATTATTGTAGAATATCTCAACTATTTAGAAGTGTATATGGAGAATCCGTTATATGGTTTATTTTCACTCATTTGTATGGTTTCCATTGATATCGCACTGATTTATGCATTAGTACATAGGAAGAAAATGGAATTATACAAGCAGAGAGCAAATCAGTATAAAGATCAATTTCAAACAGAATATGACTATTTTAAGGATTATAGGGAAAATAACAGTCAGACAATTCGGTTTCGACATGACTGGAACAATCATATGGTTGTAATAAAGGAGCTATTAGACAAAGGAGAATATGAACGTGCCTGTGAGTATTTTTCAAATCTAACAGCTGAGAATCCGGTGCCGCAAAAATCATATCTGACAGGAAATGAAATCGTGGATGTAATCTTGAATTCCAAGCGCCATGTGTTAGAAGAGAATGGGATTCAGTTGAATCTGAATGGGAATCTGTCTGAACTGGATTTTATGAAGGATGTGGACTGCTGTATTCTGTTCTCTAATATTATAGATAATGCCATTGAAGCCAATATAGTAGAACGGGAAGAACGATATATTACGCTTACAGTCAAAAGAACCAAGAGTCTTCTATGTATTGAAGTCAGAAATCCTTTTGAGGATAATGACAGGCATAGAGTAAAAGATAAAACCAATGGAGAGCATCATGGTATTGGACTACAAAATGCAATAGACATTATTAAAAAGTATTCCGGTGAGTATAGTATTGAAAAACGGGAGCATATTTTTACCATCAGATGTTGTTTTACAATAGAATAATAGCATTTTTGATTTGGTTGCACCAGTGATATAGATAATAGTATATGATGAATTGATAAAAGAAATGAGTCTTACATAGGGAGGAAAGTTCCTATGTAGGACTTATTTTATTTTACATAGATTTGACATTAATACAACATTGATTTTACTTTCGTTTATTATCCTATTACATAGCCAAAGGAATAAAAAGAAAGTAATTGACGAACAAGGAGAAAAGAAATGAAAGAAACAATGCAAATTATATTTGGGCTGGTTGGTGGCCTGGCAATTTTCATTTTCGGTATGAACATGATGAGTGAGTGCCTGCAGAAGGTTGCCGGAGACAAAATGAAGAAGATATTAGGATTGTTGACTAAGAATCCGTTGATGGGTGCCATTGCAGGTGCTTTGGTTACAGCAGTATTGCAGAGCAGTAGTGCGACTACTGTCATGGCAATTGGTTTTGTAAGTGCCGGCTTAATGGGTCTTCCACAGGCAATTTCCATTATTATTGGTGCCAATATCGGTACTACCATTACTGCCCAGATTATCGCATTTAAAATCAGTGATTACATTTATCTCTTTATTTTCCTTGGATTTATTGCAGCCTTTGTTGCAAAAAATGAGAAAATAAAATATATCGGACAGACAGTATTTGCATTTGGACTTCTGTTTTTGGGTATTGAAACAATGGGTGATGTGATGAAACCATTAGCTGCCAGTCCAATTTTTACAACTATGATTGGTAAAGTGGCAGATATTCCAATCCTTGGTGTAGCAGTTGGTACACTGATGACCGTTGTGGTTCAGAGTAGCAGTGCCACCATTGCAGTGTTACAGAATTTTGCTTCTCAGGCAGGACCGGATGAAGTTAACAGTATTATTGGCTTAGCAGGTGCCATTCCGATTTTGTTAGGTGATAATATTGGTACAACAATTACGGCATTACTGGCATGTATTGGACAATCTAAGGATGCAAAGCGAACGGCTGTGGCACATTGTATTTTTAATATTTCCGGCTCGTTGTTGTTTATTTGGTTTGTGAAACCATACGCAAGTCTGATTCAGTGGATTTCACCAAAGGGACCGGAGGTAGAGGTGATTTCCAGACAGATTGCAAATGCCCATACCGGATTTAATCTGACCATGACAATCATCTGGATTCCGCTGGTATGGTTAATGGTAAAAATTGTTATGAAGATTATTCCGGAAAGCAACAAGAAGATGGTTGATACTTCCGGCGTCTTATATCTGGATAATAAATTACTGGCACAGCCGGCAGCTGCATTGAATCTGGTAGCAAAGGAAATTATTCATTGCAGTGAGGTAGTAAGGGAGATGCTTCAAAATACGGCTAAGCTGGCAAAGAAAGAAGATAAAGAATTATTGAAAACCATTACAAAGCAGGCAGAAGAAGAACAAAAATTAAATGTGAGAATTACAGAATATCTGGCAGAACTGTTTGCCGGTGGTGGTCTGACGGAGGAGCAGGCCACCCAGACAGCGGGAATCATGTATGTGTTAAGTGACATTGACCGTATGGCTTCCCTGTGTGTAGATGTTATGCATTCGATTCAGGATAAAATGGAGAAGAAATACAAATATTCCAAAGAAGCAATGAAGGAATTAGAGAAGAGTCTGTCCTTGATGGAAGGAATGTTTTCTGAGGCAATTACCATTATGAGTACCGGTAATACAGAGAATGCAAAGAAGATTATTAAGAAGAAGGATACGGTACTGGATTTAGATATAAAGATGCGTAAGGCACACATGGAACGGGTTGCCAAGGGGAAATGTGCCGGAGATTTGACGGCTCCATTTAACGGAATTTTGCATAGCATTGATCGTATGGGTAACAGTTGTGTGAATATTGCAGATGCGGCATTGGGCTGTGTAGACTTTAAGTATTTTATCAGTTTGGATGATGTAGCAGCCACAGAAGAAGTTTCTTATTAGGAAACATTTATGAAATAAGTTGCATAATATTCCATTGATAAAGTGGAAAAGGGACAGTAAACTAGAGTTAGATAGTTTACTGTTCTTTTTTTGATAGGAGATGATGCAATGGGTGTAGAAAGTATTGGAACAAATATTTTGAAATTAAGAAGAAACAAAGGTGTGACTCAGGAGGCACTGGCAGAATTCATTGGGGTGACCAAAACTTCTGTTTCCAAATGGGAAACAGGAAGTACCTTGCCGGATATTCAGATATTACCCCTTCTTGCCTCTTACTTTGAGGTGTCTATCGATGATTTGCTTGCCTATACTCCAATGTTAAGCAAGGAACAGATTCAGTTCCAGTATCATCGTCTTGCAAAGGAGTTTTCCGAAAAGCCATTTCCGGAGGTAATGGAAGAATGTGAGAAGATGATTAAAAAGTACTATGCCTGTTATGACTTCTTGCAGCAGATGGTGGTTTTGCTGATAAATCATATGGGGTTGGCAACCTTAGAGCAGGAGAAGAAGCATACACAAAAAATTGCCTATGATTTGTGTGAACATATTATAACCGGATGTCAGGATGTGGGAATCTGTAATAATGTCATTGCCCTTCGGGAAATGCTGCATCTTCAATGTGGCAGGGCTGATTTGGTGATTGAAGAAATAGAAGACGAAACCTTGAATGTCAATCGTATAGAGGACAAAGGAACCCTTTTAACTCTGGCATATCTTATGACAGGGAAATTGGAGCAGGCACAAAAGGCAGCACAGGTAGGAATGTACCGAAACCTTATGGATTTGCTGGGATATGGAGAACATTTGTTACAGGCAAAAGGGGATGATGTAAAATACGGTCTTTGGATTCTGGAACGGTTAGATAAAGTGGTTGAAGGCTTTTCACTGATGAAATTGAATCCCAATTCCGTTGCCGGTTATGAGTATCAAGCGGCAGTATATTTAGCAGGTAAAGGATTACAGGCAACAGAGCTTTGGACCAGGGAAGAAGCAGAAGAACAGGTGTTAGAACGATTGGAACGGTTTATTGCAGCCAGTAAACAGCTTTTTGCTGATGGAATTCAGCTTCATGGAGATGATTTTTTTAACCATTTAGATGAATGGTTTCAAGACTTGGAACTCGGAATTTCCGGTGTACGAAACGAAGGACTGGTACGGGATAGTGTAATACAAGGACTGCAACATCCGTTGTTTGCACAACTGAACAATCAGGAGCGATTACAAGAATTAAGGGAGGAGATAGAACATGCTTGAGATTAAGAATCTGACGAAAACCTATAAAGGAGGAGCTTCGGCGGTGAAGGATTTAACACTGACCGTACAAGACGGAGATATTTATGGCTTTATCGGTCATAATGGAGCAGGTAAAACTACTACCATAAAAAGTATTGTAGGAATTCATGAATTTGATCAGGGAGAGATTTTTGTCGATGGGAAGGACGTAGTGAAGGAACCCCTTGCCTGCAAACAGATTATGGCATACATTCCTGACAACCCGGACATTTATGAGTACCTGACCGGAATTCAATATCTGAATTTCATTGCTGATGTATATGGAATTTCCAAGGAAGAGAGAGAAGAACGAATTCAAAAGGAAGCAGAAGATTTTGGTATTCTTTCTGCTTTAGGAGATTTAATCTCCACCTATTCCCATGGTATGAAGCAGAAGCTTGCTATTATTGGTGCTTTGATTCATGAGCCGAAACTGCTAATTCTGGATGAGCCTTTTGTAGGGCTTGACCCGGAGGCCTCTCTGATATTGAAAGAGAAGATGCATGCACTCTGTGAAAAGGGAAGTGCTATTTTCTTTTCCACCCATGTGTTGGAAGTGGCAGAAAAGTTATGCAACCGTATAGCTGTTATTTCCAAAGGAAAGTTGATGGTAGAGGGGGATACCAAGACTCTGACCAAAGACA
>CAMEWU010000138.1 GCA_945946715.1 uncultured Clostridium sp.
AGGTGGAATATAAAGAAGGAATTTTTGTGGGCTACCGGTATTATGAAAAGAAGAATATGAAGGTGTTGTTCCCATTTGGACATGGATTAAGTTATACCACTTTTGATTATAGTGATATGAAAGCTTCCAAAGAACAGTTTACAGATGAAGAAGAGATAACCGTATCTGTAAAGATTACCAATACCGGGGAACGATTTGGAAAAGAAGCAGTACAGCTTTATGTACAGGATGTGGAGAGCCGGATTCCTCGTCCGGTGAAAGAGTTAAAGGGATTTGATAAAGTTGCGTTAGAACCGGGAGAAAGTAAGACGGTTACATTTACACTTGGAAAACGGGCTTGGGCGTATTATGATGTGGAATCTCATGGCTGGTATACGGAAGAAGGAGAATTCAAAATACTGATTGGTGCATCTTCACAGGATATACGTCAGCAGAAAACAGTCTATATTACGCCGGTACAAAAGGTAAAACGAACTTATACTTTGAATACAATATTAGGAGATTTGTATCAAAACGATGCTGTAAAAGAAGAAATTGCAGAATTAAAACAGATGTGTGACAGTATGTTTGATACCCAGGGAGAAGACCTTCTGGGAGAGGGAATGGCAGATATGATGGAGGCACAGACAAGGGAAATGCCGCTTAAGAGCCTGCCAAGTTTTTCAGATGGTAAGATTTCCAGAGAGTATGTTGAAAAGTTATTAGAAAAGGTAAATGGTTAGAAAACAAGAAGGGCTTCATATGAAGTCCTTCTTTTATGAATTATAATAAGTGATCAACTGGAAGGTAGATAGGCAATCCTTCTTCGTATTTTAAATCCGGTTCACCTTGAATTAAAGGACGCATGTAATCCAGTAGTTCCGGCATGACATCATTACCAGCTTCATTAATCCATTCTCTTGGAATAGACTTTGCCTGATTAGCAATATCATCAACCGGTGAAAAATGAATGTTAATACAATATGGATGCTGGCTGGTGCGATGCATAGTCAGCATACACATGGTTTTCCCCTGTTCTGCACCTTCTGCAGCTTTTAGTCCTAGTTGAAAAGATTCATTTAAGTCTGTCAGGGATGCTGTATGAGATGCACATCGTTGTAATACATTCAATTCAATGGAACGGACTTTTACGCCTAATTCCTCTTTTATCATATATTCCAAAGCTTTGCCGGTGCCACTTAACTGACTGTGCCCGAAGGTGTCTGCAGCTGCTTTCGTAGCACTGATATAATTACCATTTTTATCACGAATACCTTCGGAAACGGCAACAATTACATTATTACGAAGGGCTAATAGTTTTTTGACATCTTCAATAAATGCTTCTTTTGAGAATGCCACCTCTGGAAGATAAATTAAGTGAGGAGCATTATTATAAGAATTGCGGGCAAGGGCAGCAGCAGCAGTTAACCAGCCGGCATCTCGCCCCATTATTTCTACAATAGTAACACTTTTGACTGCATAAATAAATGTATCATGGGCAATTTCTAATAAAGAGGAGGCCACAAATTTGGCAGCGGAACCATATCCTGGTGTATGGTCAGTGACACATAAATCATTATCTATGGTCTTTGGAATTCCGATAATAGAAACCGGACTGCCGATTCGCTTTCCATAATGTCCAAGCTTCATAACTGTATCCATGGAATCATTACCACCAATATAGAAGAATGCTTGTATATTCATTTTTTCAAAAAGTTTGAAAATCTGACGGTAAGGTTCATCATCTTCCTTATAATCAGGAAGTTTATACCGGCAGGAACCCAGATACATGGCAGGTGAAGTTTTTAATGTTTCAATAAAATGAGGCTTTTCCTGGCTTAAATGGGTTAAATTCATGAGCTTTTGATTTAGAATGCCAAGAATGCCATTTAAGGAACCATAAATGGTATCAAATTCTTCACTGCAAAAGATACCTTGGATAACACCGGCCAGACTGGCATTAATAGCAGCAGTAGGTCCGCCGGACTGTGCAACAATACAATTTTTGATTTGTGTTTTGGACATAATTTCTTCTCCTCACTGATTGTACTTCTTTTAGTATAAACGATTTCTAAAAAAGTGCAATGATAAAACAGTGAAAATGAAAATTTGCATTTTTATAAAAAAAGGTATAAAGTTACATGCTGAAAGAAAATAAAAGATTTGAAAGGACTCAGAAATGAATCTGGACTTTAAGAAACCACTAATTGAACATAGTAATGAATTAAAACAAATCCCACAAAAAAATTCGTTCAAGGGCTGTGAGTTTAGTGTGTCTAATATGATTTTGTGGGCAGATTATTATCAAATGGAATATGCTTATATAGATGGGATATATCTGTTTAAGCAAACCATGGAGAATGGAAGCATTCGTTTGTCGTATCCTATTGGTGGAGAAACTGAAGAGATGGAACATCACCTTTTTGAATTGGAATTAGAGTATTTTACGGAGATTGGACAGGAGCCGTGCTTTGGTTTGATTGATTCATTGATGTTTGAACGAATCAATCGTTGGTATCCGGAACGCTTCAGCATTCAATATGAAAGGAACTGGGCTGATTATATATACAGCAGGGAAAAGCTGGCTGTATTGGCAGGAAAGAAGCTTCATGGGAAGAGAAATCATATTAAGCGTTTTATGGAGCGGTATCCGGAGTGGTGTTATGAACCATTGTCAAAAGACAATATGGATGATTGTGTGACTATGGCAGAGAATTGGTGTCGGATCAATTGCTGCAAAGAAGATGATGAGAAAGAAGAAGAATCCCATTTGGTAGTTCGGGCACTGCACAATTTTGAACAACTTAATATGAAGGGAGGATTGCTAAGAACCCGGGATGGAGTAATTGCGTTTACACTGGGAAGTCCCATTACTTCAGATACATTCGATGTAAGCTTTGAAAAAGCATATGGAGAAATTCAAGGAGCATATGCTATGATAAATCAGCAGTTTGTCATTCATGAACTGCAGAATTACAAGTATGTGAATCGGGAAGAAGACATTGGTATAGAAGGACTGAGGAAGGCAAAACTATCCTATTATCCGGAAATTCTTTTGGAAAAAGGATTGGTTACAGAAAGAATATAGAACAAGTTAGGTCATTTTATAGAAATCAAAAGTTTAGGGTTCATTTTTTCTATAAATGATGTTAAAATAGCGTTGTATATCTTGAAAGGAGAATGAGTATGAACTATTTGGAGAATTATAAGCTTTGGTGCGAAGATTCATATTTTGATGATGCAACAAAGGCAGAATTACTGGCAATTAAAGATAATGACAATGAGATTAAGGAACGTTTTTATAAAGATTTGGAGTTTGGAACAGGTGGATTGAGAGGAATACTTGGTGCCGGAACCAATCGAATGAATATCTATACGGTTAGAAAAGCAACACAGGGTCTGGCAAATTACATAAAGATTGCAAAAGGAGAAGAAAAGGGAGTTGCAATTGCATATGATTCCCGTCGTATGTCAACGGAATTTGCAGATGTTGCTGCATTGTGTCTGAATGCAAATGGAATTAAAGCATATGTATTTCCCTCTCTGCGCCCAACACCGGAATTATCCTTTTCTGTTCGGGAACTGGGATGTATAGCAGGTATTGTAATTACAGCAAGTCATAATCCACCGGAATATAATGGATATAAGGTATATTGGGAAGATGGTGCCCAGATTACACCACCTCATGATAAGAATATACTGGCAGAAGTTGCAAAGGTAACTGATTTTCATCAGGTTCTAACCATGGAGAAAGAGGAAGCAATTTCAAAGGGTCTCTATCATGTGATTGGAAGCGAAATTGATGACCGATACATGGAAGAATTGAAAAAGCAGATTATTCATCCGGATATTATTAAAGAAGTTGCAAAAGATATTAAAATCGTTTATACACCATTACATGGGACAGGAAATGTACCGGTACAGCGTGTATTAAAGGAATTAGGTTTTGAACATGTATATGTAGTTCCGGAACAAGAGAAGCCGGATGGAAATTTCCCAACGGTTTCTTATCCAAATCCGGAAGATCCAAAAGCATTTACTCTTGCACTGGAACTTGCAAAGAAAGTAGATGCAGATATTGTACTGGCTACTGATCCGGATGCAGATCGGTTAGGTGTATATGCAAAGGATACAAAGACCGGAGAATATGTAAGCTTTACCGGTAATATGTCTGGTATGTTAATTTGTGAATATATCATGCGGGAGCGGAAGGCAACCGGTACATTACCGACAAATGGCGCATTGGTAACTACTATTGTAACAACCAATATGACATTCCCAATTGCAGAAGATTATGGAATGAAGTTAATTGAAGTATTAACTGGATTTAAGTATATTGGTGAGCAGATTAAATTATTTGAACAAAATCATACATATGAATATGTGTTTGGCTTGGAAGAGAGTTATGGATGTCTGGCCGGTACACATTCCAGAGATAAGGATGCATGTGTAGCGGTAATGATGCTGTGTGAAGTTGCTGCATGGTGTAAGAAGAATAATCTGACATTATGGGATCAAATGATTAATATCTATGAAAAATATGGATATTTTAAGGAAGGGTTACAGACGATTACCTTAAAAGGTATTGATGGGGCTCAACAGATACAGGCGATTATGGAACAATTGCGTAAAAATCCACCAAAGAAATTCGGGGATTTAGAAGTTCTTGCTGTGCGTGATTATGAGACAGGTATTCGTACCGATTGCAAGACAGGAGAAACAGAATCTACCGGTTTGCCAAAGTCTAATGTGCTCTATTGGGAATTAGAAAATGCTTCCTGGTGCTGTGCAAGACCATCCGGAACAGAGCCTAAGATTAAGTTCTATATGGGCGTGAAAGGCAGCAGCATGACAGATGGTGAAGAAACATTGGCAGCATTAACAGAAGCGGTAATGAAACAAGTACAATAGACATACTATTTAGTGTTTATCTGATATGAGGAGGAAAAAATATGTGTGGTATTGTTGGATATGTAGGTGAGAAACAGGCAGCTCCAATTCTGTTGGACGGCCTTTCAAAGCTGGAATATCGTGGATATGATTCCGCCGGAATAGCAGTATATGATGGTGAGAATATTAATATTGTGAAAGCAAAAGGACGGTTACAGGCATTACGGGATTTAACACAAGATGGTGAAGGCTTAAAGGGGTATGTAGGTATCGGACATACCAGATGGGCAACGCATGGTGAACCATCTGTTTCCAATGCACATCCTCATTATAACCAGTCTCGTACTATAACAGTGGTTCACAACGGAATCATTGAGAATTATCAGCCATTGCGTGAAAAACTGGTATCAAAAGGGTATCAGTTCTGCTCAGAAACTGACACAGAAGTAATTGCACATTTGTTAGATTATTATTACAAGGGAGATCCGAAAGAGGCGATTTTTAAGGTGTTACATCGTGTCATTGGTTCCTATGCCTTTGGTATTCTGTTTCAGGATCATCCGGGAAAGGTTTATGCAGTGCGGAAAGATTCTCCATTAATTGTGGGAGTTTCAGAGCAGGGAAATTATATTGCTTCCGATGTTCCGGCTATATTAAAATATACCAGAGATGTTTATTATATTGATAATCTGGAGTTGGCAGAGTTATCTATGCATGAAGTCCATTTCTATAATCAGGATGCAGAAGAGATTGCTAAACCACAGGTTACGGTAGAATGGGACGTAGAAGCTGCTGAAAAAGGCGGTTATGAGCATTTTATGCTGAAAGAAATCTATGAGCAGCCAAAGGCAGTAGAATCTACAATCCGACCAAGAATAAAGGATGGAAAAATTGCAATTGAAGAATTAAATATGTCTGAGGAAGAGATAAAAGCCATTAAGCGTATTTATATTATTGGCTGTGGCTCCGCTTATCATGTAGGTGTGGTAGGAAAATATGTATTGGAGCAGATGACACGGATACCGGTAGAAGTAGATTTAGCTTCTGAATTCCGGTACCGGAATCCAATTCTGGAACCGGATTCCATGGTGATTATTATTAGTCAGTCTGGAGAAACAGCAGATTCACTGGCTGCATTACGAAAGGCACAGGAATTAGGCGCAAAGGTATTGGGAATTGTTAATGTAGTAGGCAGTACCATTGCCCGGGAAGCAGACAATGTTATGTATACATGGGCCGGACCGGAAATATCAGTTGCAACTACAAAGGCATACAGTACACAGCTTACAGCTCTGTATATGCTGGGAATGCTGTTTGGCGATGTAAAAGGCGTGATTACCACAGAAGAATACGCAGAAATGCTCCGCGAGCTACAGTTACTACCGGAAAAGATTCAGGAAATATTAGGAGATAAAGAGCGCATCCAGTGGTTTGCAGCAAAATACGCAAACGCCGAAAATGTATTCTTTATAGGAAGAGGTGTAGATTATGCATCTTCCATGGAAGGCTCTCTGAAATTAAAGGAGATTTCTTACATTCAT
>CAMEWU010000139.1 GCA_945946715.1 uncultured Clostridium sp.
CTTTTCTTTATAAAAATATCTGGCAGTCCGGTTCCACTTTCTTACAAGCCTTGGTAACTGCCTGCATTACTGTGTCCACATCTGCACCCTCATCAAATTCTACCTTTATCTTCTGTGTCATAAAGCTGACGGTTGCATCAGCTACACCTGCTGTTGCCTTAGCTGCATCCTCCATTTTCAAAGCACAATTTGCACAATCTACTTCAATCTTATATGTCTTTTTCATAATCATCGCTCCTTATTTTATCATCTTCTTACTTCTACTTTATACAAACACTCTGCCTATTCTTCTACATGCTCCATACCCATTTCCATAATATGATATACATGGTCGTCATCTAATGCATAAAAGATGCTCTTACCTTCCCGACGGAATTTCACCAGTTTAGCATCCTTAAGGATTCGCAATTGATGACTAACAGATGACTGGCTCATATTCAAAACCTCTGCTATATCTCCTACACATAATTCATTCCCAAATAGTGCATATAAAATGCGAATTCTGGTAGAATCACCAAATACTTTAAATAACTCTGCCACTTCATAAAGAACTTCTTCCGGTGGCTGGTTGTTTACTAACTTCTCCAACATCTCAGAATTTAATTTGTTCTGTTCCTGATTTGACTCCATAATACCCTCCTTTATGATGATTATTTTATCATATGTTCATTCGTTCATATGAATAATAACGCATATGTATACTCTTGTCAATAGTTATTAACCTAGAAAATAATTATAAATATTCAGTTGCAAATTGTAGCTTAGTTACACAGAATTCCGAATTCTTAGAATATATGTAGTAACAACAATCTTTCGTGGAAAGAACAATGCATTTCCCTTTTCCACGATAATTGTACTCCGTTTGAACGGATTCCAGATTTCGATTTAAAAATTCCAAGTGTACAGTGTCACCAACCGTCAGTACATACTTCTCTGCATCATGTGTCAGTCTTCCCTTTCCCACCTTTACAAAACCTTTTTCGTTTGGTAAGGCTTCCACTTCAACTTCTACATCCAAGCTATAGGTTCCTGCCTCAATTTCCTGTATCACCTGTTGCCGTTCCCATTCATACCAGTTTGGAATATGAATGGTCTGTCCATGAGTATCCACCAGTCTGCCATAGGTATCCAGCTTCCACCGACTGCCACACGCATCACAATATAGAATACTGCCACTGCTTTTCATCGTATGCTGTTTGTAGCAGTCCAAACACTGATACAGCGGTTTTTGCAAGCCCTCTGCCCGTTTGGAGTCTTTGATTTCTATTTTCTGCTCCCACTGCCAACGATATTCATCATATGCCAGTTTTTCTTCCACTTTCTGTTGTATTTCAAATGGGGATAATTTCTGAATCTCATCCGGAGAATACAAGTATTCTAAAGTCGCTTCCATTCTTGTCTTTCGGGTATGTTCTTCATCCCAAAACGGGTTTGCCAGATAACTTCCATGTACAGAAAGAGTAACAACCGGAACACCCAGATGTTTTATCAGTCTCCCCATATTCTTTGGTATCTGCGAGGTTGTGCCGGCATTGCTGTGTCTGGATTCCGGGAACAACACTACTGTTTGTTTCAGATGAAATAAGCTGTATCGTATATTTTTCATAACCGACACATCCGGTACATAACGGCGTTTACCAATACATCCACCATTGCGATACAGCCATTTACCAAAAGCCGCAAACCCTTCCATATCCGATACATAATTTGCTCTATTAGGAAACAATGCCAATGGTGCAATATAATAGTCTGAAAACCCTTGGTGCGTAGAAAGCACCAGATAAGGCGATTTTACTCCCTTCATTCCTTTTTTATGTATCTTCAAATGAAACCGTCTTGTTAATAGAAAAGAACCAATCCATAGCGGTGGCATTAAAATAGGATTCTGCTTTATTGGTTTTTGCGACATATTAAAAGGAGTCATATCCTTTTCTTTATTATTTAACATATTATACTCTCCACACTATCCAAAATACTCTAGCAACCCTTTCAGGCTATCCAGCTTTCGGGTCAACATCTTCTCCACTTCACTATCCGGCTGGGTCTGATCCGGTATCATAATAACCTTACACCCTGCCCGATATGCCGATAGCACCCCATTAGGAGAATCTTCTACTGCATAAGCATCTTTCGGTTCTACAGAAAGTTCTTTACATGCATACAGATAAATATCCGGTGCCGGTTTTCCCTGCTCTACCATAGTCGCACAAATCAGATGGTCGAAATATGTGAATAATCCTGTTTCCTGTAAATACATTTTTGTCCGCTCTAAATCCGTTGCAGTAACAATTGCCAGATGATGTCCCTGCTCCTTTAATCCTGCCAGTGTTTCTTTTGCAAATGGCTTTAATGGAATTCCATGTGCCTTCAATTCCTGATTCATCAGCTCCATCCGTCTCTTCCGAATCTGCGGATATGCATCCTCATTTCCAAAATAACGCTGAATCTGTTGCATAGCAAAAGGACGTCCCATGCTCCGCATAGCAAGTGCCTGAGAATCTGTCATGTGATAACCACAGTCTTCAGCCGCCTGCTTCCAGTACTTCCGATACAATTTTTCTGTATCCAGAATCGTACCATCCATATCAAAGAAAATGGTCTGCTGCTTTATCACAATCTGTCTCCTTTCTCAAAATCTGAATTAAGGTGTCTACGGACATACACGTTTCCTGCCAGCACAGTTCGGTAAAAGCTTCCATATTCTCTGTACAGTATTCGATTTCCTTGGAATACCACTTTGCATTCTGTATCCGGGTCCATAACGTGAATCTTCCTTCCCTTTTATAAGATTCTATGTCCATAAGTTCCAGTACTAATTCACTTACAATCACAAACTTTATCTTTCCTAACAGATCTCCATCAAACAACGATTCTATAAAATACCGATAGAGCAGATACATGGCAAATTGTTCATACTCATAACACCACTTGGAATGTACCTGCCGAAATTCTTTCCTATCAGCCATTATTTCCGAAAGGTTTCGAATTAACGTTTGCATATATGCCGGCCAGGTATCATCCAAAGACTCCATCTGTTTGTAGATATTTAAAATAGACAGAAGGGCATGAACTGCCGTTCCATCATCGTCTTCCTTCTGTCCACAGATGACCTCTGCCTGCTGCCATGCACGGTACATTGCCTCCTGATTTTTATAAACTCCGGATAGAAATTGAACATTTTCAAAATCATCCTGATCCCAGGCTGCCTGTAATTCTTCTCCATACTGCAATAATAAAATCAGTCGTGCCTCCCACTCCATATCGGAATTCTGTACGATTCCATAGGCAGTTTCTCTGGCTTCTAAAAGCAATTCTATATATCGTTGTTCTTCTTCCTCTGCCGGTTGCACACAAGTATCATGGTCCATTTCTTCCTCTAGGATAAAATCAAGGGGCTGGTCTGATTGAAACAACAGCCGACCTGCCTCCTCACAGCAAAGCCCTAAACCAACCTCTGTATAATCTCCAAACCACTGATAATGTCTTGGATGTTCCCGACAGATATCACATAGAATGTCTTCTCCCTGTTCCAGAATCAAGTCACATAAATTCTCCTGATTCAAAAATGGACAACGTCTTCCCTCTCGGAGATTAAAATATATTTCTTCTTCTGTTTCCGTAATATTATCTTTTATCCGCTGTCCCAGTTCACCCTGAATGGAATGATATTTTTCTGCCGTAGCTTCGTCGATTTCAATTTCCCAACCGGCACAGCAGGTATCCTGACAGGCAGAACCGATACACTTAAAACTATCATAAAACTTAGGTTTTCTGATTCTCATGAATGGTTATTGCTCCTTTCCATGAGTTGATTTATGACTCTGATTCCTTAGAATGAGGCAGAGCTGCATAGCTTTTATCTATGGTGATTACACACTGATATCCCGGATACTCTGCTGATACCATTTTTTGAATCCGTTCTTTTACTTCCTTATCCGTCAAATAAAATTCATGTGGAACCACACAGTCAAAAATCATATTTGTATGGCTGATACCAGGCACCATTCGTAAATCATGGATTGTCATCTGTTCATTGATTGTCTTTACCTGCTTACTCAGCCAACTTCTGATATTCCCTACTGTTTCATCACTGGTAACAATTGGGTCATAATGAATAATCATATTTAAATTGTCATTTTCCAAAAAATCCTTCTCGATGTTATCAATGATATCATGACATTTCAACACATCTTCCTCTGCTGCCATCTCCACATGCACACTGGCAAATAACCGTCCCGGACCATAATCATGAACCATTAAATCATGAGTGCCAAGTACCCCATCATAAGACATAATTTTTTTCTGAATCATATCTACCAAAGCCGGGTCCGGTGCCTTTCCAAGCAAAGGGTCTAATGTATCTTTTACCAAGCCAAAACCACTATATATAATAAATAGTGCTACCAAAAGACCCATCCAGCCATCTAAATTGAGATTTGTATAATGAGATACAATTGCAGCAATTAAAACTGCTCCGGTGCTGATAACATCGTTCCGGCTGTCCGCTGCTGTTGCTATTAATGTTTCAGACGAAATAGTTTTTCCTATCCGACGATTAAAGACTGCCATCCATAATTTCACCAAAATGGAACCCACTAAGATACCAGCCAGAATCCAACTAAATTCTACCGGTTCCGGATTTCGTACCTTCTGGAAACTGGTACGTAACAATTCTACACCAATTACCATAATCAATACCGCTACCAGAAGCCCGGCCAGATACTCATATCTGGCATGTCCATAAGGATGATCCGTATCTGCCGGTTTGCTTCCCATTTTAAATCCAAGGAGACTGATAATATTCGAAGAAGCATCTGATAAATTATTGATGGCATCTGCAGAAATGGATACACTGCCGGACAACATACCAATCAAAAATTTACTAACGAACAATAACACATTACAAAAAATGCCGACCCAGCCTGCCATTTTTCCATAGGCTCCCCGCACATTCAAATCCTGAACATTCTCATAATCCTTTATAAACCATCGAATTAGTAACCCTGTCATACCATTTCCCTCTTTATCACATCAAATGTAGTCCTACCATTATAGCCCAATTCTCTTTATGATGCAATGGTTTTCCCCTCTAATTTTGGTTCGTTCAACCAAACTTTACTTTTACTCTTCTAATTTTCCGAAACATCGGTTTTGCTCCCAACATCAAAAACAGCACCGTAGCTACTCCATGAATCAAATCAAAAGGAAGACCGGATAAATAATATACTATCAGGCTACTCCAGGCAAAAGGTGCACCTGCAAAAACAGCGGTAGACAGATTCATAATCCCACCATAAAGAATCACTGCTGCTAAAAATCCGTATGCATAGAGTAAAAATAGTGTTCCTCCTTTTCCGCTTTCCATGGATGTATTATGGAACAGAATCCCTGCCAGAAATCCGGTCATACCCATGGCAAACATCTGCCATGGAGTCCAAGGCCCCTGACCAAACATCATATTAGACACCAGCATGGTAACCGCACCAACCAAAAAACCGGTTTCTCCTCCATATGCTACCCCGGCAATGATTGCAATTGCAGTCATTGGCTTAAAATGAGGCAACATTGCAAAGACCGCTCTGCCAGCCACACCCAAGGCACACAGTACAGACAGCAGAACTACTCGCCTTGCAGTTGGCTTTCTTCCTTCAAAAGCCAGAAAGAACGGCAGCATACATTCTACCAAAATTAACAGAGATATAAATAAATACTTTTCATTATTCCAAAAATGAATGCCTGCAAAAATAGTAAAGGGAATTGCAACCAATGTCATTATTATTCCAATTAGTGTATGAATTGGCAAAGAAGTATTTTCCTTTTGCTCTGTCAGACTGCTGGCAGATACTATTCCTTCCTCTATTCTTTTTTCACTTAGCAGATTACCATTCCGGAAATTCTCATCCCTATCCTTACTGTTGTTCTCATCCTTACTGTTATTTTCAACCTTCCAATTACTTCCACAAGCTCGTAACACATCCTCTACTGTAATTGCCTGGGGCAGTATCTGTCGAACCATCCGGTTCACACCGGTGGTATAAAAATGGTTCTCAGAAAAGAATTTCTTTGGTGTCTCAATGGCTGCCAACCTCCCATCAAATAACAACCCACATTTATCTGCATATTCTGCACAGAATTCCACATCATGGCTTACCATCAAAATAGTAACTCCCTGCTTTAACAACTGCTTTAATATGGTTCCAAAGCTCTTTTTATATTCATAATCCAATCCCTTTGTAGGTTCGTCTAAAAGCAGAATCTGTGGCTGCAAAAGCAGAATTTTTGCTAATGCCAGACGCTGCTGTTCCCCTCCGGATAAATCATAAGGATGCCGTTGAAGGAGGTTCTCCAGTTTGCATATGGAAATCAGATATTCCAGTCGTTTCTGCCAATCCTCTTT
>CAMEWU010000140.1 GCA_945946715.1 uncultured Clostridium sp.
CTGCTTTTCCATGGAATCCAATGCACATTTAAACTCCTCCATTCGAGGCAGTCCCTTGTAAAAATCCTTCCGATACCGGGAATGAATCGTTAACTCATGAATGGGAAATGACTGAAACACCTCCAACAATTCTAAAAAATCATCCTCTTCTGTCATGCCCAACCGGGTTTTTACTGTTATTTTTGCTTTCCAATCCACCGAAAACACTTCCTCAAAGAATGCTTTCAATTTCTGAGTATCATCCAACATTCCGGCGCCCTTCCCTTTCGAAACCACAGTACCGGAAGGACAGCCTAAGTTGAGATTCACTTCCCTATAACCATAATCCTCTAAGGCCCGTCCTGCCCGAATAAATCCATCCGCACTACAGGTTAATACCTGTGGCACCAAAGGGATACCCTCATTATGCTCTGGCAAAATATCCCGTTCTTCCTTTGGTACAAATACCCGTTTGGGATTCGGCTGAATGAAGGGCGCATAATACTTATCTACATATGGAAAGTGCCGCTGCATGGCGTTTCGAAATATATAACCTGTAATCCCCTCCATTGGGGCAAAGTAAATGTTCATTTCTTCTCCAATCCTGCTGCCCGCAGCATTTTGTCTTTTAATAATAAATTAAACAATGCAACTGCTCTTCCTACGCCTAAGACTGCCAGCAGGGTTCCTATGCCAATTCCTACCAGCCTCCCGGCAAAAATGAGTCCAATCGCAACCGAGCAGAGAATGCATCCAACATCGAACAGATTCTTAGTCAAACCTAAACTCTTGCCGGTCTGATCCGAGATTGCCTGTACAATCCCATCACCCGGATTAGGCACCAGTCGCATATTCACGGAAAGAACTACACCCAGTCCGGTTTTGGTATTCAAGGTAATACCCAATGCTAATACCATCATGCCTGTCAAATAAATCGCCCATCTGATTATCCATTGCTTTCCTGTTAACTGCAACCGCTTTTCAGGTTCCTGCACATTTATCTTTTGTTCTTCCTGCTGTTTCATCTTTCAATCCTTCATGACATACATAGAAGGAGCCTTTCGCTCCTTCCATACTACTTCGTTACTATATCTACGGTATGTGCACCGGCTCCAATCAAATCCTGACGTTCACAGGTTGCCAGATGATACCGCATAAACCATTCAAAGGTTTCATCATCCATTTCATTCAAGGTAGGACGGATATAATTTGCCGGCCCATCCGTAGAAATAATTTGCATACGTTTCAAACCTGCTGCATGATTCAACCTATCAATATCTTCTATCCGTACATAATCATACAAGTTCTTCTCTTCTGATATGCTATGGAAATCTTCTGTCAATCGCTTTTCTTCCAAACATTCCTGTAAATGCTTTTCTTTAAATGCATAAGTCAGCACACAATATTCATTCATACAGTAGGCCACCAGAATCGTTCCGCCAACCTTTGTCACTCGCTTTGCTTCCTCTAATGCCCTTACCTTATCCTCAAAGGAAAATAAATGATACATAGGACCAAACAATAAAGTCACATCAAACTGATTATCCGCCAGTTTTTTCAGATTCAGTGCGTTACCTTGCATGGCTTTTACCGTACTGCCCTTTTGCTTTAGAATTCCAAGGTTATAACGCACCAGTTCTACTGCAGTTACATCATATCCCTCCTGAGCCAAAGCAACGGAATACTTGCCGGTTCCCGCACCAATATCTAAAATACGAATCTCCTCTTTGGTTTTACCTGCTGCTTCTACGCTAGCCAAATACTTATGAATATATTTCATAGAGGTTCGAAACTCTACCTGTCCATAACGGGAATTTAATCGTTTCTCTTCATTAAATTTATTATAATACTCTTCTAATTCTGTCATAGTTTATATCCTATGCTTTCATGCGTTTGAAAAAGTCCTTCGTTTCTTTGGCAACCACACCACCTAAGGCAAACAAGGCAATCATATTCGGAAGAGCCATCAAACCATTAAAGATATCAGCAATGGTCCAAACAGCGGCTACTGTCATATATGGTCCGATAAATACTGCAAAAATATACAACCAGCGATACACCATAATCAGCTTATGCTTACCGCCAAACAAATACTCCAGACACCGTTCAGAATAGTAATCCCATCCTAAAATAGTTGTAAATGCGAAAAACACCAGACACAGCATCAATATGCACGAAGAAACTACAGCCGGAATCGGAAGACCATTATTAAATGCATAGGTTGTAATCTGCACTCCCTGTAAGCCTTCCACCTGCCACGCACCGGTAATAACAATTGCCAGACCAGTCATTGTACAGATAACAATGGTATCAATAAAAGTACCTGTCA
Organism: uncultured Clostridium sp.; assembly: GCA_945946715.1. GTDB lineage: Bacteria > Bacillota > Clostridia > Lachnospirales > Lachnospiraceae > CAG-632. Next base: position 2,309 of record CAMEWU010000140.1, read on the forward strand.
TAGACACAAGTCCCTGACGAACCGGCTCCTTGGTCTTTGCTGCCGCTGCCGCAATTGGAGCAGAACCCAGACCTGCTTCATTTGAAAAGATACCTCTTGCAATACCCTTTTGCATAGCAATCAGCATTGTACCAACAATACCACCGGTTACTGCTTTCGGATTAAAAGCACCCTGTACGATTGTTACCACAGCTGCCGGGATTGCCTTAATATTGCATACTAACAAAACTACACAGAAAACCACATATATAATAGCCATAAAAGGCACTACTGCCTGTGAAACCTTAGAAATACGCTTTACACCACCAATTAATACCAATGCCACACAGATACTTAGTATCAATGACGCAATGATAACCGTCCAGGAATAGGTTCCAAGTCCCGGAATATCAACCGTCCAATTCATATTCGGGTCAAAGAAATTATTCACAGCTGATGAGATACCATTTACCTGTGAAAATGTCCCAATTCCAAATAAACCGACGCACACACCAAAGAAAGCGAACAACTTTGCCAGCCATTTCCACTTCTGACCCATTCCCCGTTCAATATAGTAAAACGGTCCGCCTAAAGCATGATTTTCTTCATCTACCACCCGGTATTTTACTGCCAATAAGCCTTCTGCATACTTAGTTGCCATACCGAAAAATGCCGCAACCTCCATCCAAAGCAAAGCACCGGGACCTCCGGCTGCAATAGCAGTTGCCACACCTACAATATTACCGGTACCAATAGTAGCTGATAACGCGGTACATAGTGCTCCGAAGGAAGATATCTCTCCCGTTCCATCCTCTTCATTCTGCACCATCCATTTTAGTGCCAGTGGAAGTTTCCGAATCTGAATCAGACCTAATCGGCTGGTCAGATATATTCCACCCACTAAAATCAAAACAATCAGTGGGATTCCCCAGACCAAATCATCTACCTTTACCAAAAACTGATTGAACAGAATCCAGATTAACTCCAGCGTGCTCTCTGCTTCATACTTAGCACTTAATTCGCTAAGCCAAGTACCAATTGACAATAACATAACGCCCTCTCCTATTTCTTCCTTACATATAATGAACCGTTTTCAAACTAAAACTACCTTCTGAAAACGGTTCAAGCATAGAATAGGCTAGCATATCAGCTATCAATTGTCAAGATTTGTCAAGAAGCCGATTCGTGCTTATTCATTCAATTTTTGATTCATTAACTCCTTTACATTTTCTGTGATTTCATCCGTAACAATAATTACCTTCGTTTCCTGCTGATTTGGGTCTAATTGAATTTCAATCTTCACCTTACCACCTCCTTGCATGTATCACTATATAGAAAATACGACACTCTGTCATCTGATTTACGATAAGTGGTTCTATAGCAAAATAGTTGGTTTTTACAACCAACTATTTGCACCTGACTTATTCAATTTTAAAATGTACACCTAGTTCTATCTCATCATATTCTCCGTCTTGATTTGGAATATAAACAGGAATTCGAAGCAGATATGTTCCAGATGTCAGCCCACCATATAAATACTTCCATTCAATCGTTCTTTTTAAACTATTTTCCGCACTAACAGAATATCCCACATCGTGAAAACCTACATTCTCAGATACATAAGAAAGTGCCTTCCATTCATGGTCTTCCCACTTGTCCAAATAGAAATAATCTCCACACACAATATCTTTTTCAGAATGATTATATATTTCAATTTCTGCTGAAACTGCTGTAATACTTGCATCATTAATTTCTAAGGCATAGATACTACTATTTAAGATACTATCATCCTTATCCCACTCCTCTTCCATGGTTCTTTCTCCATTCATGCTATCCAGCCAAACATTCATTTCATTGCTATAATCCCAATACTTTGAGAATAACGGAATTACTGTCTGCCCATAAATATAACACAAATCTTTCACCAAACCGGTTGGGCTTTCCAGATATCCATAAATGTTCTCAGTTACCAGGAAACATGCTTCTGAACGAAATCCAACTGCTTCCGTAGTTATAAACTGAGATGTTGATTGTTTTTCAACCGGCTCATCTATGGATACTTCTTCCTCAGGAATCCACATTTCTCCCTTTGCAACATCATATAAATATTGTGTATTCATATTCTCAAGCAATATTTTAGAACCATCCTTAGATACTGTCACAAAGCATGGATTATCTCCCTGTGTATACTGACAATTGATGGGTTCCAGATTAATGCTGACTAACATCTGATGCACATCCAGACTATAGATAAATAATCCATAATAATCATGAAAAATAATATAGCTCTGTCCTGCATAATCCAGACTGGTTCCGTCCGCACCAATAATCATATCTGACTCCAGATTTACCGGAGTAGCAGCAAAATCAATCTGCGTTCCCTCCATTTCTGTGGATTCATTCTGTGAAGTTCCTTCTTCACTTCCTGTATAGAATCCCGGTGCCTCTTTCTGCGAATGCTGTTCTTTTGGGACAATTAACAATCCAACAGCCAGTACCACCATGAACAGTACTGCAAATATCATTACTATCATCAATGGTTTTTTATACTTCATAATATTTCGAATTCTTCCTTTCGTATTACCTTCTCCAAAAGCTAAGGGTACACCATATCTGTTTCTTTTTCCTGTTGTTAAACGAAGTAATGTTTCTGCATATTCTCCCCTGCATTTCTGATCCAGATTGCGAATCACATGTTCATCACAGGATATTTCCATATCCTTTCCCAAAAACCAAAAGGCTACCCATGCCAAGGGATTAAACCAATGAATACATGTTATACAATATGTTACTATTTTTACCAAATAGTCCCTTCTTTTTATATGTACCTCCTCATGTGCAATCACGTAATTCATCTCGTGTTCATCCATCCCGGAAGGCAAATAAATTTTGGGTGAAATAATCCCTAATACAAATGGTGTATCAATATAATCTGCCAAATAGATTTTCTCCCGCAAGCAGATACAACAATCCAACTTTTTCTTCAAGCGAACATAAGAAATGATACTATAACTTAAAAAAACTAAAATTCCAACCATCCATATGAATGCAATGATAGATATCCCTGTTGGTTCTTGCCAACCCTGGGTTTCTTGAATGGACCTCTGCACGACCGTATTATGTTCCATATTAATAACTGTACCGGCTGTCTGTGGACTTGCAACTATTTGAATATATGAAATTCCCTGTTCAGCTATCGGTGTTTCCTTCTGAATAATAGAATTCACAATTTGCATAAATCCTTGGTTTATCCACTGAATGGGCAAAAGACTGTATCTGCTTTCCAAAGTCCAAGGCAGTATCATACGCATAAAAGGGATGATCCATAAACAGTAATTTAATATACCGGGCAACTTTAATCCCTTAAATATCTGCCTTACAATCAATACAATCCCAACAATTATAGCTGTCTGATAACTCATGTTTAACAATAATTGCATGTATTCATTCATAAGCATCCCCCTATCGGTTTTGATCAATAATTTTCTGAATTTCCTGAATTTCTTCGTCACTTAGCTTTCTACGTGATGTAAACGCTGTCAAAAAGCCCGGCAAAGAACCATGAAAGGAATGATTAATATAACTCTCACTCTGCCTTGCATAAAACTCTTCTCTGGTAATATGAACCACAACCGTTCCATTCTGGTTCTCAAATAATCCTCGTTCACTTAGTTTCTTTAGCACTGTATATGTTGTGGTACGCTTCCACCCCAATTCCGCTTCACATCGTTTAATTAATTCATTGGTTGTTAATGGTGCATGTGTCCATATAATATCAGCAAACCGACTTTCAATTGCTCCCAAGGTATATTCTTCCATATCATTGACCTCCCTATAATAGTCAGACTTTCGATTTACCATGCTCTTTGTCTATATGTAGTAGACAATTATAGTCTATCATGTATAGACAGCCCTGTCAACCATACATTTTTTATCGTTTATCATTAAAAAGTTATTGACAAGCGAATATATCGCTGCAATACTTATCGATAAACATTAAATAATTACTCAATTGCAAACCGAGATGCAGTTTTGTAAGTCGAGATGCAACTTTGTAAATT
>CAMEWU010000141.1 GCA_945946715.1 uncultured Clostridium sp.
AGCCAAATCTCCAACGACTGCCGGCAATGCTCCCAGTCCGCATATAATAGCAAACATAAGAGGATAATTATAATCTCCATATACAGCAAACCGTTCAAATACAAACCCATAGATAAATCCGCACAATGCAGCTCCACAAATGCCGCCTATAAATCCTTCTACGCTTTTTTTGGGACTTAAATTCGGAAACATTTTATGCTTTCCAATTAAGATACCAACCAGATATGCAAAAATATCATTTCCACATGAACAAATTAAAATCAATACTGCAAACAACGCTCCATTCTGCATAAGACGAAGCTGATACACATATCCCAGACATACCGCAACATAAAAAAATGAAAAAAAGCTGCTTACCATTTGCTTCTCTTCATACTTAGGGAATTTAACTACATAAATCGTTAACAAGATAAGAAGAAACAGTATACATACCGGTAAAATCAATTCCTGCTTTTGAAAAAACAGAACCAAGTCGTATAACAAAACAAAAATATATGCTACAACTCCCACTGATGATTTATGTATTCCAAAAACACGAAGCAGTTCAAATACTCCTCCCAGAGAAATCACCAGCAACAAAGTTGCCAGTACCCATCCACCAAAATAAATGGCACTGCCTCCTACCGTAAATAATACGATTGTACTTGCCAGCCGGATCAAAAAACTTCTGCTTTTCTCTTGTTTTTCTTTATTTGACTCCGCCATATCGTCTGTCCCTTCCGTTATAGTACTGAATTGCCTTTATTAATTCATCTTTATTAAAGTCCGGCCACAGAACATCAGTAAAATAAAATTCTGTATATGCCAACTGCCACAATAAATAATTGGAGAGTCGCAACTCACCACTGGTACGAATCATCAAATCCGGATCCGGCATATAACCGGTATCCAAATAAGATGAAATCAATATCTCATCAATGGAATCTAAAGTCACTTTTTGAGATTGAACATCAGTAGCAATTCTCTGAACTGCTCTTGTAATCTCATCACGACTGCCGTAATTCAATGCAATGGTCAAAGTTAATCCCTGATTATCTTTACTCATTTCCCATAATTCATCAATTAACCGATTAATATCATCTGCCAGCTTGGTACGATCACCTATCACTCGTACTGTCAATTTATCTCGTTTAATATGCGTCTTAAAGGAAGTTAGATATTGTCGTAAAATATTCATTATACCAGTAACTTCTTCTACTGAACGTTTCCAGTTTTCAGTAGAAAAAGCATAAACAGTAAGATATTTCACACCCAAATCATAAGCATCCTGACAAATCTGTTCTACGTTCTTTGCCCCTTGCAAATGACCATAATTTCTAGGCATTCCCCGCTTTTTAGCCCATCTTCCATTACCATCCAGAATAATAGCAATGTGCTGAGGAATACTTAAGCTTTCTCCGTTGATTATCTGTTCCATACTGACTCCTTTATATAACTTCTTCCAAAGTTCCTCTTATCATCTATATTCATACCATGCAAATAGTATTCAAATACCCAAGGGTATCTTAGACAGTCATAATTTCTTTTGTTTTCTCTTCTACCGTCTTATCCACTTTATCAATGAATTTATCTGTCATTTTCTGTACTTTATCTTCTAAATCTTTTAATTCATCATCTGAAATTTCACTTGCCTTATTCTGTTTCTTGAATGCATCATTAGCATCCCGACGGATGTTACGAATTGCAATCTTTGCATTTTCACCTTTTTTCTTGACATCCTTTGCCATTTCCTTACGACGATCTTCTGTTAATTCCGGAAAATTCAAACGGATTGCTTTTCCATCATTATTTGGAGTAATTCCCAAATCAGAACACATAATTGCTTTTTCAATCTCTTTAATCAAGGATGCCTCCCAAGGCTGAATCATTAACGTACGTGGCTCTGGTACGGAAATATTAGCAACCTGCTGTAATGGTGTTGGCTGTCCATAATAATCAACACGAATTTTATCCAGTACATGTGGGTTGGCACGTCCGGCCCGAATACCCGAAAACTCATTTATTAAACTATCCAATGATTTATCCATCTTTTCTTCAAACTGCTTTAACATATTTCTTCCTCCTAAAATCATTTATTATGCATGAATGTAAGTACCGGTAAAGTTTCCGGTCATAGCATTTACAATACTATTTTCTCCATTTAAGCCAAAGAGTTTCATTGGCATGTGATTCTCCATTGCCAAGACTGCTGAAGCCAGATCAATAACACCCAGCTTCTGATTTACAATATCCTGCATCTCCATCCTGTCGTATTTCTTGGCATTTGGATTTAACTTTGGATCAGAATCATATACACCATCTATGGCTTTTCCAGATAGAATTACATCTGCCTCAATTTCAATTGCCATCAATACAGTTGACATATCTGTAGAAAAATAAGGATGTCCGGTACCACCTGCAAAAAATACAATTGTTCCTGCTTCCAGAGCTTTCACGGCATCATCTTTACGAAATAATTTGGTCATATTCCCACATTCGAAAGGAGTCATAATTAATGTTTCCATTCCGGAAACCCGGAACATCTCTGCTACATAAATACAATTCATGACAGTTGCAAGTATGCCAATCTGATCTGCTTTTACCCGATCCATATGTTCACTGGTTCTTCCTCGCCAGAAATTACCGCCACCAATTACAATTGCAATTTGCTTTCCGGCTTCTTGTGCTAATTTCACCTGTCTGGCAACTTCTAAAACAGTTTTTTCGTCAAAACCGGTCTTTTTGTCACCAGCTAAAGCTTCTCCACTTAGTTTTAATAAAATACGTTTTTCTTCCATTTTTCTTCCCCTTTATGCAAAAAAGCTTTTTACATCAATATCAGAATAGCACTGTGAACAGAAGCCTTCTATCACAGCACCATTATTAATCTGAACGGAACGTGATTTAATGTTTCCCATAATCACTGCGGTTGAATCCACAATTACCGGTCCCTTTACATCCAAATCACCATTTACCGCACCGGCAATAACTGCTGACTGAGCTTCTACATTTCCCACAATAACTGATCCTAGACCAATTTTTACACTTCCTGCACTGGTTATTTCACCCGTAATTTTAGCAGCATTGGCATAGATTTCACTTGCATTTACTTTTCCATTAATTCCACCACTTACTACCAGCTTGCCATAACAGTTCACATCACCTTCTACGGTTCCTATAATATCTACAGAACCATCTGTAAACAGATTACCTTCAATTCGTGTGCCTTTCGTAATATAAGTAGTGCTATCGCTGATTTCCATTTCAGAAGCTGGTTCAGCTTCTTTTTCTTCTTCAGCTACAGGTTCTTCAATTTCTTTCATGGCAGTAATTTCTATGATTTTGTCATCAGTCATTGTTTCTTCCTCCTGTTCCACGGATGATAGTTCCGAATTTTCAGATTGTTCACTTATATTATTTGCTTCCTCCTGCAACTCCTGTTCAGCCGTTGCTTCATTGAAATCACTCACTGTGTCTTCCGCAACAGCCACTTCAGAAATGTTTTCAGAAACAGAATGTTCTTCTGACTGTGCTGCGTTCGGAGTCGTTATCTCCTGACTTGCAATCTCCTCAATGGTTGTATGCCCTGACAATAAATCTGCCAGAGAATCCATATCATCTGTGTAACCAAAATCTGCCTTATCATTCTCAACATCCATAGACTGGGTATTTTCTTCTGAAGCAACCGGTTCCGTATCATTCTCATCCAAATCTGCCTCATCCATTTCAAAGTCTTCCAAATCCGACAAATCAATGTCCTCCAGGTCTTCTTCCTCAGCAGGGCTGCTTTTTGGTTCTTCTTCCAAGGTATTCACATACGCTTCATCATCCCCCTGTGATTCTTCCAAGGTATTCACCATGTCTTCATCATCGTATTCACTGACCATTTCATCATTTCCGGGAATCAGTTCATTTACTGCCTGCTTCATATCATTTTTAAAATCCTTAAAAAAACCCATATTTTCCTCCTTATTTGCCATAAAAATCAAAAAACAAAAGCTGATAGTCCATATATCTGTTCCACCAATTGATTCAAATGGATGACCCGAATCAGTAAAACAATATTTAAAATAACAGAGGTTAAAACTAATACAACTGCTATTATCATAATAATCTGTTTCATACGGTTAATCCGCTTTCTTCGTTCTTTTTCCTGTGTTTGTTGTTCTGTCATTGTTATTCCTCATTTTCTTTCTGATTGTGATCTATCTCTACCTTCTGACAGCAGGACCCACACATATTGAAATTATAGCATAACCGAAGAAAAATTTATAGTGCAAAAAAGAAATTCTTCAAAATCATATTTCTTTTTGAGTCAAGATAGATTCCGGGTGAAACTGTAAGCCATAAATCGGATACTCTTTATGCATAACTCCCATAATTTCTCCGTCATCTGATGTTGCAATTACCTTAAGACAGTCCGGTAAAGTATCCGGTATCAAAGCAAGTGAATGATATCTTGCTGCTTCAATCTGCTCCGGCATGCCCTTAAAAATGCTACACTTCTGGTCAATGGTTACCATTGCCTGCTAATGTTTTCGCCTCTTCTAATGTAATAGTCATATTGCCATTCTCCTTTCCGTTTTCAATATTGAAAATACTATTTTTTGCATAAAAAAATCCTTAGCAATCATAGAATTTACTATCATTGCCAAGGACGAATTATTTACCCACGATCCGCGGTGCCACCTTGCCTAAATTATACTTCCAACATTTTATTTGTCAAGTTATTTATCTGACTGCTCACAAAAATCTTTTAAATACTGTATCATTCCCGGTCCTAAGCTATCTGTTGGACGTGCCAAAAAATCATGCTTTTCATAAAAAGCTTCTCTTCCTTTTGCACACATCAGACAAAACATCATCTCTGTACCCGGTTCCCTCATGCTTTCAACCTGTTCCTTCAAAGCGGTCAGAATCATAGAACCAATTCCCTTCCCCTGCACATGAGGAAGTACAATTAAATCCTGAACATAGCAAATAACAGAACCATCACCAACCAGTCTGCCCATTCCAACACAACTATCATTCTGATATGCAGCCACAACATATAAACTATGCTTCAATGCCTGTTCTGCCTGTTTCTGTGTTAATACCTTCCAATGGACCCCACTTCGCAGTTTCAAGTATGTATCTACATCCAAATCATTGTATTTCAATTGAATTTCATCCATCTGTCAACCCTTCTTACAAACGGACTGCAAGTCCACGTTCCTGTAAATATTGCTTCACTTCCGAAATCTCTAATTCTTTATAGTGAAACAAAGATGCAGCCAAAGCAGCATCTGCTTTCCCTTCTGTTAATGCATCAAAAAAGTGTGCTTTCGTTCCGGCACCTCCTGAAGCAATGACAGGAATCTTAACAGCCTCTGAAATCAGCCGGGTCAACTCAATATCATAACCGGCCTTGGTTCCATCACAATCCATACTGGTAAGCAAAATCTCACCGGCACCCATGCGTTCTGCCTGAACCGCCCATTCAATAGCGTCAATTCCAACATCGATTCTTCCGCCATTTTTAAATATATTCCAACCGGAACCATCGGGACGTCTTCTGGCGTCAATCGCCACAACCACACACTGACTGCCAAATTTATCTGCAGCATCTGAAATCAATTGTGGATTGACAATAGCTGAGGAATTAATGGAAACTTTGTCAGCACCTTCCCGTAGAATTGCCCGAAAATCTTCCACTGTACGAATACCACCACCTACAGTAAATGGAATAAAAACTGTTTCAGCTACTCTCCGTACCATATCTACTACAATATTCCTGGAATCAGAAGAAGCTGTAATGTCCAGAAATACCAATTCATCTGCACCTGCTTTGTCATAAGCAGCCGCAATCTCTACCGGATCTCCGGCATCCTGAAGATTTACAAAATTAACACCTTTTACCACTCTGCCTTTATTCACATCCAGACAGGGAATAATTCTTTTTGTATGCATCTATCTCGCCTCCCCTATCTGTAGAAAATTCTTTAGAATCTGAAGTCCCACGGTACTGCTTTTCTCCGGATGAAACTGACAGGCAAAGACATTCCCGTGTTCTACAGATGCATGAATGGTAGTAGCATAATATGTCGTTGCTGCCACATCTTCTTCATGTGCCGCCTTCAGATAATAGGAATGCACAAAATAGACATATGGATGTTGTTCTAAGCCTTGAAATAAGGATGCACCTTGTGTAATATCCAGAGAGTTCCATCCCATATGTGGTATCTTCAGTCCGGGTGTGTCCGGAATTCGAAGAATTTCTCCATCCAGTATACCAAGCCCTGTTGTACCCGGAGCCTCATCACTGGACTTAAACAATAACTGCAGACCCAGACAAATACCCAGAAAAGGA
>CAMEWU010000142.1 GCA_945946715.1 uncultured Clostridium sp.
CCGGTGATTATGGAAGATATACAGTTGCGGGAGCAAAGGCAGCAGCAGATTTGATGCTGGCATATGAAGCTTATGGAGACACGTTTGGTGATAATACCGGTATCCCGGAAAGCGGAAATGGAATTCCGGATATTTTGGACGAGGTAAAATATGAATTGGATTGGATGCTGATGATGCAGGATCCATCCACTGGTGGAGTTTATCATAAAATTACCTGTGAGAACTTTCCGGAAACCGTTATGCCGGAAGAAGAAGTAGATCAGCTGGTGCTGGCACCGATTTCGAATACTGCAACTGCTGATTTTGCTGCAACTATGGCAATGGCAGCCCGGGTATTTGCAGATATTGACCCAGATTATCAGGCAACTTGCCTGAAGGCTGCGGAACGGGCATGGACCTATATGGAAAGTTCAGAAAATGATGGTATTGGATTTAAGAATCCGGATGACATTGTAACCGGTGAATATGGCGATGGAAAAGATAATGATGAGCGATACTGGGCATTGGCAGAATTATATAAGACCACGGGAGAAGAGAAGTATCTGAAGGAACTGAAGCAGTATTCAGCAAATAGTTTTAACGGTGGTCTGGGATGGCAGCAGGTTGGTTTATATGGAATGTACGCATATTTATCCTGCGGAGATACATCCGATGCATATTATAAAGAGATTAAAGAACGGTTCTTTGAAGATGTAGACAGAGTCATGGAACGGGCAGAGGCAGATGCATATAATGTATCACTGGCAAATGATGGTTATTGCTGGGGAAGCAATATGCAGGTGGCAAATAACGGAATGCTGTTACTGATGGCAAACCAGTTGTCTCCGGATAAGGCATACATAGAGGTGGCAGGACAGCAGTTGGATTATCTGCTGGGAACGAATACAAATTCCTATTGTTTTGTTACCGGTTTTGGTACGCTGTCACCGGAACAACCACATCATCGTCCGTCTCAGGTATTGGAGACTCCTATGGAAGGTATGCTGATTGGTGGTCCGGATGCAAATCTGGAAGATCCGTATGCAAAAGCAACATTAGCAGAGAATGCAAAAGCAGCCTGTTATGTAGATAATGTTCAGAGTTTTTCATGTAATGAAGTAACTATATATTGGAATTCGCCACTGGTGTATCTGATTGCCGGTGTAGAATCAAAATAAGTATTTAGGGAGAAATCTTGTAAAGGGAAACGATTTCATATGAAACAACGAATAAAAGATATCTGGAAACAATACTATATCTATATCTTATCAACAGGCATACCGGCATTCATTATGCTGGGTGTGTGGATTGCGGTAAAGGTTGGACCCGGGGGACGTTCTCTGATTATCGTAGATGGTTTGCACCAGTATATGCCATTTTTTTCGGATTATTATGAAAAATTAAAATCGGGCGGTAGTTTGTTCTATTCCTTTCAGGAGGGAATGGGAACAAACTTCCTGTCCTTATGGTCCTATTATCTGGTTAGCCCTCTGAATCTTCTGATTTTGTTGTTTCCCAAGAGTCAGTTGAACACAGCAGTTAGTTTAATTGCTACCATAAAAATTATATTGTGCGGCTGGAGCTTTGCTTATGCTGCCCTGCATCGCAGTCGGGTAAAATATCAGCATCCGGGTGTGATTCCGCTTGCAGTTGCATACGCTATGTCTAATTTTGTTATTGGATATTACTGGAATGTTATGTGGATGGACTGTATCTTCATTTTTCCATTGATTATTCTGGGATTTGATTATCTGGTGGAAAAACGAGATGCAAGATTATATATTTTGACCTTGTTTTATGCACTGATTTGCAATTACTATATTGGATTTATGATTTGCATTTTTCTGGTAATCTGGGCAGTGCTGTATCACTATGACAGTATTCGGGATTTGGGGCGGTCAGCATGGATGTTTGCAGTCAGTTCGTTACTGTCAGGGGGAATGGCAGCAGTTGTGCTGCTACCGGCATACAAAGGGATTATGGAAACTGCATCTGCAAAACGTACCCTCCCGGGCTGGGATCAGTATGGTACTTATTGGAACATCATTCAGGCACATCTGCTGGGAACCGAACCGATTAATAATCAGGTAGATGATGGTGGAGTGAACCTGTACTGTGGAATTTTTGTACTGTTTTTGTTTTTCATTTATTTGTTTAGCCGACAGTTTTCTCTTGTGGATAAGTTGAAATATCTGTTTATACTAGCTTTACTGTTTGTCAGCTATAATACAGAGATTTTGAATTATATCTGGCATGGATTTCATAATCAGTATGGTATTCCAAACCGGTTTGCATTTTTATACATATTTGTTCTGCTCTGGTTGGGATATGAGGTATTACTGCGATACCGGCGTGTGCATATGGTGGAGCAGGCATTTGCCAGTCTGGCAGTTATATTATTGAGTGTTTTTTGTTATAAACTGGCAGATGTCCAACTGGAAAAAGTATGCTATATTCTGGCAATTGCATTAGCAATCTTTTATATGCTGCTTTCCTTTGCCTATGAACTTCATAAGAAAAAGGGTAAGGTATGGCGGGCAATATTAGCAGGAGCTATGACGGCAGAGATGATAGGAGGAGCAATCTACGGATGGACGTGTAATGGCTCTATTGATATAGAATACTATTTTGGGGATACAGAAACCGTTGAGAAAATTGTTGAGCAGGTGTATGCAGAGGATGACAGTTTCTATCGGATGGAAATCGGGAATACAAAAATGTTAGATGAACCAACCTGGCATAATCTTCGGTGTGTAACATTGTTTGGTTCCACTGCAAGAGGAAATATGGTGAGCGCAATGGGGCGGTTAGGCTTTTATACCGGTGCCAATGAATATCTGTATTGTGGAGCTACACCATTAACCAATGCCATTACCGGTATAAAGTATGTTCTGTATCGGGAAGGGGATTTTAATAATAATACATTAATCTATAAAAATGCAGTGAATGGAGTATCTGTCTATGAAAATCCTTATTATTTACCGGTTGGATTCTGCGTAAATGAGGGATTGACAGATATGGAGGCGGTTTCTACTTACTTTAGGGTACAGAATGATTTTGCAAAAAATGCAACCGGCTTGGAAGCACCTTTGTTTACAGATGTTTCCCTTACATATTCAGCGGTTGGCACCGGTTGTGCTGCATCTGTAAATAAAAATCAGATTTCGTATACAAAGAGCGGACAGGAAAAGCACACGGTAGAAACAAGTTTTACAGTGGAAGAAAATATGGATTTGTATCTGGATGTTTCCGGTGGAAATGTACGGGAAATCAAGGTGATACTGGATGGACAGGAACTGGCACAAGACCGGTATCAGAGCCAGGCATTTCATCTCGGATATCTGACGGAAGGTCAGAATGTAACACTGGAATTCAAGTTTAATGACAATGGAACGGATAGCGGAGTCATTACCATCCATGCAGTTCAGTTTCATTCTGATATCTGGGATGCGGTTTATACAGAATTGCAGCAGCACCCGCTGGAGGTAAGTGAGTATAGGGATGGTTATATTAAGGGAACGGTGGAAGCTGGTGAAGATCAAGTTTTATTCTTATCGATTCCTTATGAAAATGGATGGACAATCCGGGTAGATGGAGAAGAGGTAGAACCGGAAACTGTATTGGATGCGTTTATTGCCATACCATTATCCAAGGGACAGCATGAAATAGAAATGCGGTATATTTCGGAAGGATTTGTTACAGGTGCGTTGATTAGTACCGTATCGGTTCTATTATTTGTAATATTTTGGATTGTGACAGTACGTTATAAAAAACGACAAAAAGATAAGCAAGAATCTATAGAAAACATGGAGAATCTGAACGGGTAGTACATTGACAAATTCAGGGTTTTGTGCGAAGATTAGATTAATTATATTTCTTAGAATAATAAGAAAGCCGGGGAAACAGGAAAAGGCTGAAATCCATTGGAATTTAGAAAAAAGGGGTGTTAAAATGAATTCAATTTTAGGGTCAAAAACATCAAAAAAGCGGATGTTGATTTTATTTGCCATTGAACTGGTTGCTATTTTGTTGTTGGATATTATTCTTATAGCACGAATAGCAGGGCTTTCGGATGCAGGTGGAGTCAAAGGTTTGGCAATTGTCTTTACAATCTGCACACTGGTAGTAACAGGCGTGGTGGCATTTTTAATTATTCGTGAAGGTGAAGAAGTTAATAAAGAATCTACCGTAAAAAGCGATAAATATAAGAAGTTATTTCTAAATCTTCCAATTGGTTTTGCACAGGCTGAGATAGTATTACCGGCAGGTACGAATGTTCCTGAATATAAGATTGTAGATGCCAATGAGCGGTTCTGCGAGTATTTGGGTCTGGAAGAAGGTTCTTATCAGGATAAACTGCTTTGCAATTGTAAACAGGATGTTCTTCAAAGTGTAAATGCCTGGTTCCGTGCATATGATAATTCCGGAACAAAAGAAGGAGATCTGATGGCAGTAGAGATTACCATGGAGAATCTGGATAAGGTATTCAATACTGTTATGTATAAGTCTGAAACTAATTATATCAACATGGTAGTCATTGATATTACCGAGCAGAAAGAAACGGAAATGAGCCTGACAAAGGCAAAAGAAGATGCAAATATTGCATACAAGACACAGGCAGAATTCTTAGCGAATATGTCCCATGAAATTCGTACCCCAATTAACGGTATACTGGGTATGCTGCAGTTAACATTGGCAGAAGATGATTTGCAGGCGGATTATCGGGATAATCTGGTAACTGCAAAGAACTGTGCAGATACATTGCTTCGGTTGATTAATGATATTTTGGATATCAGTAAGTTAGAGGCCGGAAAATATAATCTTCGTTATGAAGTGTTTGATGTTAAATCTGCGATTGAAGAAACAGTAGCAGCACAGGTTCCATTGGCAAATAATAAAGATTTGACATTGGATTGCAGCTTTAGTGGTAATATTCCGGAAATGGTAAAGGGTGATGGCGAACGTATTAAGCAGGTATTGAATTGTCTGTTATCCAATGCCATTAAGTTTACTTCGGAAGGTGGTGTCCGGGTTAAGGTTGCAACGATGGATGGTGATGAACCGGATAAGACAACACTTCGTATTGCAGTAGTAGATTCCGGTATTGGTATTTCGGATGCAAATAAGAGTAAGCTGTTTATTCGTTTTAGTCAGGTGGATAGCTCTGATACCAGAAAGTATGGCGGAACCGGTCTGGGACTGGTTATTACAAAGCAGATTGTTGAGCTGATGGGTGGTAATATTACTGTTCAGAGTAAGGAAGATATCGGAAGTACATTTATCGTTGAGATTCCGTTAAAGATAGTAAAAGCATCTGAACAGAAGCCGGAAGAAAAGAAGGATTCAGCAGTGATTTCCATTAAGGGACATAAGCGTGCCAGAATTCTGGTAGCTGAGGATGAACCGGTAAATCAGCAGGTAATCGGTAAACTGCTTGGTATGGCAGGCTTTTCATATGACATTGCAGAAAATGGTGAGAAGGCAGTGGAATTGTTCAAGCAGAAGACATATGATGCGGCACTCTTTGATGTACAGATGCCAATTATGGATGGTCTGGCTGCGACCCAGCAGATTCGTGCAATTGAGGAAGAAAAAGGCTTAAAGAGGCTTCCAATCATTGCTGTAACTGCAAGAGCGATGTTTGGTGATAAAGAACGTATTCTGGAAGCAAAATTAGATGATTACATAGCAAAGCCATATAATCTGAACGATGTAGTAGAGACATTAAATCGTTATGTGGATATGAACGAAGAAAATTAAGCAGTACAAAGAATGAAATAAAATATTGTTCTATCAGATGATATGTGATGAAAGAGAGATTCTCTGCCGGATAGGCGGGGAATCTCTTTTTGTTTGAAGGATGCACTATTCATTGATGGAAGAACTTAAAAGAATCATTAATAAATATATAACCTGTCCTCCCAAAGGGCTTATGCCAAGCTCCTGGACAACAGAAAAATCTTCATACTCGATTGTTGCAGTCTCATTCCTGCTTCTGTTCCAGTCTTTCCGCAGGCACAAAGGCTTAACACCATAGCCACAGCAAGCAGACCGGTCAATAATTTTTTTCTCATAGCAACCTCGCCTTTTTTCTGGCATTGTTACTTTAATATTATAATTATCCAATTTTGTATACATATTTGTTGACGATATAGGATATATCCTATATAATAAACTTAGAAGTACGAAGGAGGTCTTATTAATGCCGGTTATATCTCGATTTCATGGAATAGTAATAAAGATGTATCTTAG
>CAMEWU010000143.1 GCA_945946715.1 uncultured Clostridium sp.
AAAAGAAATGACACGTGTATGCTACTGCATGAGCAGTGTATTAGACGGATTACTGCAGCAAGGATGCAATCATACTGTGCCGGCCGCAAAGGAGAAATTAGACAAATATCTAAACCAGAAGGCACATGATCAGTTTGATGAATAATATATTATGAAAGGATGATGAACATGGAAGTAATAATGAACTATGTGAAGCCGGAGCTGATAGTAGTAGCTATCGTACTATACTTCGTAGGTTTGGCACTAAAGAAGACAGAACGGGTATCAGATAAATATATTCCGTCCATTTTGGGCATTATTGGAATTGCAAATGCATTAATTTATGTGTTTGCTGTATCGTTGCCATTTGAAAACGCAGGAGCAGTCTTGATGGCGATTTTTACAGCCATAGTGCAAGGAATTCTTTGTGCCGGATTAAGTACGTATGCAAATCAGATTTGGAAGCAACTTGGAAAGAATGAATAGAAAGGAATAGGTGACATATATGGAAAAAATTAAAGTTATTGATGTATCAAAGCATCAGGGTAATATTAACTGGGATAAAGTAGCCGGTGATGGTGTTGTTGCTGCCATCATTCGTTGCGGATACGGTGACGATATAGCATCACAGGACGATTCTCAGTGGTCACGTAATGTAGCCGAAGCGAAGAGAGTTGGAATTAAGATTGGAGCATATCTTTATTCATATGCAACAAGTGTCGCGCACGCTCAGAGTGAAGCCAATCACGCAATCAGACTTCTGAAAGGAATTCAGTTAGATTATCCAGTATACTATGACCTTGAAGATAACAACACAGTAGGAAAGTGCAGTAAGTCAGTAATTGGTGATATGGCAGAGGTATTCTGTAATGCATTATCGAATGCTGGTTATAAAGTTGGAATCTATGCAAACAAATACTGGTTCACTTCTATTCTGACAGACCATAGATTCAAGAAATGGGATAAATGGGTGGCACAGTATAATTCAGAATGCACGTATTCCGGAGAATATCAAGCATGGCAGTATTCTTATGAAGGAAAAGTGAATGGAATTGTTGGTAGTGTGGATATGAGCTGGTTCTATAAAGATTACGCTGGAGATTATTATGTAGCTCCGTCAGCTCCTCAGGAGAACCTTCCGAATATCAGCGGATATGTCGGAACATCAATCGTAGCTGCATTAAACCAGTTTGGCTTCAACTCATCTTATGAATATCGTTCACAGCTGGCTGAAAAAGTTGGAATTAGTAATTACAAAGGAACTGCTGAACAGAATCTGGAATTGATTCGAAAACTTGGCGGAACAGTACAGCAGGAACAGATATCAAATCATTCATATACGGAGTATGTTGTGAAGAAGGGTGACACGTTGAGCGGAATTGCTAAGAGATACTACACAAATTATCAGGCATTGGCTCAGTATAACCGTATTGCTGATCCAAATCGCATATACGTAGGTCAGAAGATTAGAATTCCTGCATAGTTGCGACGTCGCAACAGTAAAAGGAGCCGGCATTATTAACCGGCTCAGACAATTGGCAAATATCAGGTAGCAAAAAGGTAGCAACATACTGTGTTTTGTTATGATTCTATAAACATAATAAATGCTGAAAAAGCTTGATTTCAAAGGAAATTTTATTGTTTAGTTTCAACGAAACACAATTAAAGATGCCAGTTGCCCGCATTTGCTTAAGGTTTGAAGCTCCTTGGAGAAATCCAAGGGGCTTTTTGTGTACTGGGTCATTGACAAATCTGTAAAAAGCATATAATGTATTCCTATGAAATGAGTATGAAATTAGTAGAAAAATCGTATAACGAATACATATAGAAGCGGAGAAATCAAATGACACTTGCACAATTAAGATATGCCATTACAGTTGCCAATGCAAGTTCCATGAATGAAGCGGCACGGAATTTGTTCATTTCCCAACCCAGCCTGTCAGCGGCGATTAAAGACTTAGAAGAAGAAATCGGTGTGGAGCTATTTCGGCGGACCAACCGGGGAATTTCTGTTACGCCGGAAGGAGAAGAATTCATTGGGTATGCCAGACAGGTGGTAGAGCAGTATCAGTTAATTGAAACCAAATATGTCAATAAGGAACAGGTAAAGAAAAAGTTCAGTGTATCCATGCAGCATTATACTTTTGCAGTGAATGCCTTTGTAGAAATGGTAAAACAGTTTGGAATGGATAAATATGAATTTGCTGTACATGAAACGAAAACATATGATGTAATATCGGATGTAAAGAATTACAAAAGTGAGATCGGCATCCTGTATATCAATGATTTTAACCGGCAGGTATTGACCAAGCTGTTTCATGAATACAATCTGGAATTTCATGAATTATTGGAATGTGGGATTTATGTATATATGTGGAAGGGACATCCGCTGGCAAACCAAAAGGAAATAGCACTGGAAGAATTGGCAGAGTATCCATGCCTGTCCTTTGAACAGGGAAATTACAATTCCTTTTATTTTGCAGAAGAGGTATTAAGCACCTACGATTACAAACAGTTGATTAAAGCGAATGACAGGGCGACTTTGTTAAATCTTATGGTAGGCTTGAATGGATATACATTATGCTCCGGTATTATTTGTGAAGATTTGAATGGTTCCGATTATTGTGCAATCAAGTTAAAATCCGATGAAGTGATGACCATAGGCTATCTGGTAAGAAAAGGAGTAGCAATCAGTAAATTAGGGCAAAAATACATAGAGGAAATATCAAAATATAAGGATAAAGGGCTTCGATAATGAGTGAACTGCAGGTTATAGATTTTAACTATAACTTGCAGTATTTTTTTGGTATTATCACATTTTGTTTCAAGTCTATATACTTAAGTCAAAGACAACTGGAAATAGGAACAGAAAAGTTGAAGTAAAGGAGAGATAAAATGGGATATTCAATTGAAACAAAGTGTTTGCATTTAGAAAAAGAAACAGAGATTCAGGATATATATGGAGCAGTCAGCTTTCCAATTTTTCAGACGGCTACCTTTGCACATAAGGGAGTAGGAGAAAGTACCGGATATGATTACACTCGGTTACAGAATCCAACCAGAGAGCAGGTAGAACGAATCATAGCCGGTTTGGAGGGTGGCATAGATGCATTAGCATTTTCCAGTGGTATGGCAGCAATCTCTGCATTAATGGAATTATTTGCTCCGGGGGACCATATTATTGTAGATGCTGATTTATATGGAGGAAGTGTACGGTTATTTCAGAATATCAGTACTAAGAATGGTATTCAGTTTTCCCGTGTAGACTGTAGTAAAGAAGATGTTCGATGTTATTTGAAAGAAAACACAAAAGCAATATATGTAGAAACTCCAACCAATCCTATGATGGGGGTTATTGATATTCAGGAACGGAGTAAGATTGCAAAAGAACGGAACCTGTTATTGATTGTAGATAATACATTTTTATCTCCGTATTTTCAGAATCCGTTAAAACTGGGTGCCGATATCGTAGTCCATAGCGGCACAAAGTTTATTGGGGGGCATAATGATACCCTTGCCGGTTTTTTGGTTACAGCCAATACAGAACTGCTGGAAAAATTAAGGTTTATTATTAAGACTACCGGAGCAGGTTTGTCTCCATTTGACAGCTGGCTGATTCTGCGGGGAGTGAAAACTCTGGCACTTCGAATGGAGAAAGCACAGGAAAATGCAATGAAAATCGTTCAATGGCTGGAAAAACAAAAGCAGGTGACAAAGGTGATTTATCCTGGTTTGTCATCCCATCCCGGCTATGAAATCATGAAAAAGCAAAGCAGAGGATTTGGTTCTATGGTGACCTTTGAGGTTGAAAGTGAAGCCTTTGCTTTGGCAGTTCTTCGAAATGTAAAATTAATCCGGTTTGCAGAAAGTCTGGGAGGTACAGAAACCCTGATTACATATCCGGTGACACAAACTCATGCAGATGTACCGAAAGAACAGTTAGAACAAAACGGTATTACCAATCGTGTGCTGCGTTTGTCGGTGGGAATTGAGGGAACAGAGGATTTATTACAGGAATTTGAACGGGTATTCCAAGTTGCCTCAAAAGAGTGAGAATGATATCAGTTGGAAATAGAAAAGGAGGATAATCATGGGAGAAAAGAATCTGGATTTTGATAGCGTAATTGACCGAAAACATACAAATTCATTGAAATATGATTTTGCAAAGCGACGGGGAATGCCGGAAGATGTGTTGCCTCTATGGGTAGCCGATATGGATTTTAGAATTTCATCCTATATCCAGGAGGCAATTATAAAACAGGCGGAGCATGGTATCTATGGATATACGGAATCAAAAGAGGAATACTTCGAAGCGGTTCGTGGCTGGATGAAACGGCATTATGATTGGGATGTTGATATTCATTGGTTAATTAAGACTCCCGGCATTGTATTTGCTTTAGC
Organism: uncultured Clostridium sp.; assembly: GCA_945946715.1. Taxonomy (GTDB): domain Bacteria; phylum Bacillota; class Clostridia; order Lachnospirales; family Lachnospiraceae; genus CAG-632. Next base: position 4,381 of record CAMEWU010000143.1, read on the forward strand.
GATGGCAATTAAAGCGTATACAGAGGATGGGGATGGAGTAATGATTCAACAACCGGTATATTATCCTTTTAGTGAAGTGATAGTAGATAACCACCGGAAGCTGATTGATAATACGTTAGTGCAGGATGAAGATGGAATCTATCATATGGATTTTGAGGATTTTGAAACAAAGATTGTGCGGGAAAAGGTAAAGCTGTTTATTTTATGTAACCCCCACAATCCGGTAGGAAGGGCTTGGACCAGAGAGGAACTGGAACAGGTTGGAGAGATTTGCCAAAAGCATCATGTGATTGTGGTCAGTGATGAGATTCATGCAGATTTTACTTATGGCGAAAAGCATTTGGTATTCAGTAATTTAAAGCAGGAGTATCAGAACTTTACCATTACCTGCACATCTCCAAGTAAGACCTTTAATATTGCAGGACTTCAGATATCGAATATCTTTATACCTAATCGTGAGCTTCGGCATCAATTTCGCAAGCAGGTAGATGCAGCAGGTTACAGTCAGGTGAATGCTGTTGGTCTGGCGGCTTGTGAAGCAGCCTATTTATATGGGGATGAATGGCTGGAGGCAGTCCGGCAGTATATTCAGGAAAATATTCAGTTTACAAAGCACTATTTGGAGCAGAATATTCCTCAGATAAAAATGAGTGAACCGGAAGCAACCTATCTGGTATGGTTGGATTGTAGAGGATTGGGTCTCTGCAACAGGGATTTGGAAGATTTAATTATTAATCGGGCAGGCTTGTGGCTGGATAGTGGTGCTATATTTGGTAAGGCTGGAAGCGGATTCCAAAGAATCAATGTAGCTTGTCCAAGGGCTACGTTAGAGACTGCATTGGGAAAACTGGCAGAAGCAGTAAAATCACTGCCTTAGATAGAGTCGACAGGGCATATCGGTAGTTATCGATGTGCCTGAAATTTTATATTGCAATATACCCCCACGGGGTATATAATATGACCCAAATAACTATATATGGGAGGAATTAATTGTGCCGGAAAATAAAGAATGTTGTTGCCATAAAACGAAAGAACGTTCCCAACAGGAGTATAAGGATTTAATTCACCGACTGAACCGGATAGAAGGACAGATTCGTGGAATTAAAGGCATGGTAGAAAAGGATGCATATTGTACGGATATTTTGGTACAGGTTTCGGCTGTCAATGCTGCATTAAATAGTTTTAATAAAGTTTTGCTGGCAAATCACATAAAAACCTGTGTAACCAGAGATATTAAAGATGGGAAAGAAGAAACCGTTGATGAGTTGGTTGAAACATTGCAAAAATTAATGCGTTAGCTAAGGCAGGGATTTTGTATATAAAAAATATTGACTACAAAGCGTTTAACAGAAAGCAGGTGAATGAATGCAACAATATACAGTTACAGGTATGAGCTGTGCTGCCTGCAGCAACCGGGTGGAAAAGGCGGTATCCAAGGTAGATGGTGTGACCACCTGTTCGGTAAGCTTATTGACCAATTCCATGGGAGTGGAAGGTACAGCTTCTTCTCAGGATATTATAAAAGCAGTAGAAGCTGCCGGATATGGTGCTTCTCCAAAGGATAGCGCTGGGACAGCAGATGGAAAACAGGGTCATTCCACTGGTATAGCAGATGCAGAAGAAGCCTTGAAAGATAAGGAAAGTCCGGTGTTACGGCGGCGTTTGATTGCTTCCTTGGGATTCTTGCTGGTGCTGATGTATTTTTCTATGGGACATATGATGTGGAACTGGCCGTTACCATCTTTTTTTAATGATAATCATGTGGCAATGGGACTGGTTCAGTTGCTATTGACA
>CAMEWU010000144.1 GCA_945946715.1 uncultured Clostridium sp.
CGGAGAAGTAGAGATTCATGCCCTACAAAATGTGAATTTTGAAATTGAACAAGGAGAATTTTGTGTAATTGTAGGGGCTTCCGGGGCAGGAAAAACTACAATTTTGAATATTTTGGGAGGAATGGATACCCTAACAGAGGGAAAAGTTTTTTTAGATGAACAGGAAATCTCTTCATTAAATAAGAAGCAACTGACTACATATCGGCGTTATGATGTGGGATTTGTATTTCAATTTTATAATCTGGTACAGAATTTGACCGCTTTAGAAAATGTTGAGTTGGCAGCACAGATTTGTAAAAATCCTTTAGACGCAGAAACAGTATTGAAACAGGTAGGATTAGAACATCGAATGGCGAATTTTCCTGCTCAGCTTTCTGGAGGAGAACAGCAGAGAGTAGCAATTGCCAGAGCGTTGGCAAAGAATCCTAAGTTGTTGCTTTGTGATGAACCTACAGGCGCATTGGATTATAATACGGGAAAAGCAGTATTAAAGCTATTGCAGGATACTTGTCGTAAAAGTGGTATGACAGTTGTGGTGATTACCCACAATCAGGCTTTAACAGCTATGGCAGATCGGATTATTACGGTTAAAAGTGGAACTGTTGGGAAGATGATATTAAATAATCATATTGTAGACATAGAAGATATTGAATGGTGATAAAGAATGAAATCGTTACTTAGGAAATCAACTGTTCGGGAAATTAAAGAAAGTTTTGGCCGATTTTTTGCAATTTTTGCAATTATTGCATTAGGAGTTGGCTTTTTTTCTGGTGTAAAAATAACGAAACAAACCATGGTAAATACTATTAATCAGTATTTGAAAGAGAAGAATTTTTTTGATTTTCATTTGCTCTCAACTATTGGATTTGAAGAAGAGGATATAGAAGCTTTTTCAGAGGAAAAAGATGTACGATATGCAGAAGGGGTATACACGTTTGATGCTTTGTATACCGGGATCGGAAATAATGAGATTGTTTTAAAAACTTATTCTATGCCAGAGCATATTAATGGGCTTCGTTTAGTTTCCGGCAGATTGCCGGAATCTGCTTCAGAGTGTGTATTGGATGCTGGGTTGAATATGCCAATAGAGTTGGGAAGTGTAATTTCTCTGACAGAAAATAATGATGAAGATACTTTTGATTCTTTTACGGAAAGAAAATTTACAGTTGTGGGGACCGTAGATTCCTCTTATTATTTAAATTTTGAACGTGGCACCACTTCTATAGGAACTGGCAAAGTAGAGGGATTTGTTTATGTTCTGCCGGAAGCCTTTTCCTTTGAGTATTATACAGATGTCTTTATTTGTTTTGAACAGGACTATGATATTTATTCTCAGGAATATAAGGATTATATAGATGAAAAAGAAGAAGAATGGGAAGAAATCTGTGAAAGCAGAATAGATATTCGATATAACAATTTAAGAAATGATGCACAAGAAGATTTGAATGATGCCAAACAAGAGTTGGAGAATAAAAAGGAAGAAGGAGAAGAAAAACTATCAGATGCATATACAGAATTATTGGATGCGGAGAATCAGGTGAATGAAGGTAGAACTTCTTTGGATATAGCATGGACTACATATTATAATCAAGAAGATGAACTGGCTGTTCAGGAAGAACAGCTGACTGCAAAGGAACAGGAAATTTCTCAGCAGGAGTCGGATTTACAGATAGCAATGCAGCAGATACCACAGGAACAGCAAAGCTTCTTTACTTCTATGTTGCAAACCTATCAGCAGGCAGGGATAGAAGAAAGAAATTCTTTGCAGGAGCAGTGGGGAATGATGCCGGAATTGCAACCATTTCTTTCGTTGATACTAGGAAGTGTTCAGTTAGAAGAAGGAAAAAATACATTGGCAGAGGCACGATTCCAGTTAGAAGAAGGGAAGAAACAGTTATCCGAAGGTAGGACTGAACTGGTGAAACAAGAACAGGAATGGGAAGAAGCAAAGACAGAAGTGGAAGATGGCTGGCAGGATTATGAAGAGTCGAAAGCTGAATTTCAGAAAAAAATAGGAGAAGCAGAAGAAGAGATTGTAGATGCCCAGAAGAAAGTAGATGATTTAGAGGAACCGGATACTTATGTTTTGGGAAGAGAAACCAATGTAGGATATGTGTGCTTTGAAAGCGACTCTGATATTGTAGAAGCAGTTGCCAGGGTATTTCCTGTATTTTTTATTCTGGTGGCAGCGTTGGTTTGTATGACAACAATGAATCGGATGGTAGAAGAGCAGAGAACTCAAATTGGTGTACTAAAGGCATTGGGATATTCGGAATCGGATATTATGGGTAAATTTATGTTTTATGCAGGAAGTGCTGCTTTATTAGGGTGTGTGATGGGGTATATGACAGGCACGATTGTATTTCCTAAAGTAATATGGACAGCATATCGCTTAATGTATCAGCAGCATGCCTTGAAATATGTGTTTAATTGGAAATTAGCGTTAATTGCGATTCTGGTATCCTTATTGTGTTCTATTGGTACAACCTGGCTTTCCTGTCGCTATGAATTGAAAGAAAATGCTGCCGGTCTTATGCGAGGTAAAGCACCAAAAGCAGGAAAACGTGTATTTTTGGAGCATGTTCCATTTATATGGAAGCGATTGAAATTTCTTCATAAAGTTTCAATACGAAATCTGTTACGTTATAAAAAAAGGTTTTTTATGATGGTAATTGGTATTAGCGGATGTACAGCACTATTGTTGACTGGATTCGGTATTAAAGATTCTATTGCCGGTTTTGCAGAACAGCAATATGAAGAAATACAGATATTAGATGGAACCATAGAATTGAAAGAATCACTGGGAAAAGAGAAACGAAAAGAGTTAGAAGAATCTTTGGTAAAAGTGGCAGAAGAAAGTATGTATGTCAGTGAATCATCCTGGGACCTGGTGACAGAAAATGCTGTTAAAAATGTCAATATGGTAATTCCGGAAACTGCAGATACCATTGGATCATTTATACAATTAAAAACAGTAACAGGAAATCCGATTCCATTTCCATCAGAGAATGAGGCTGTAATTAATAGTAGTTTAGCAGATAGTTATCAGATTGATGTGGGAGATGAAATTGTACTGCGCAATGAATCCATGCAGGAATTACGGGTGACAGTTTCCGGTATATTTAATAATCATGTGTATAATTATGTATTTCTTTCACCAAAAACCTATGAACAGCAGTTGGGAGAAAGTCCGGAATATAAGACTATTTATGTAAATTATAAATCGGATATTGATGCACATCAGGCTGCCGCTGAATTGATGCAGGAGGAACAGGTGATTTCAACAGAAATCTTCCAAGATACGAAGGTACGTTTGACGACTATGATGAGTAGTTTGAATTATGTAGTATTACTAATTATTATTTGTGCCGCAGGTTTAGCGTTTATTGTTATGTATAATCTGACTAATATTAACATTACAGAACGTGTACGGGAAATAGCAACTATAAAAGTCTTGGGATTTTATCCAAAGGAAACGGCCTCTTATGTATTTCGTGAAAATGTTGCTTTGACTGCCATTGGTACACTGTTGGGATTGATTTTAGGAGTGTTTCTTCATCGGTTTGTGATGAGTCAGATTCATGTAGATATGGTATCTTTTGATATACAGATTCTACCACTCAGTTATGTTTATAGCGTAGTATTGACTTTTGCATTTAATTGTTTTGTTAATATAGTGATGACTGGAAAACTGGAGAAAATTAATATGGCAGAATCTTTGAAATCGGTAGATTAAAACATGGTATGAGAATTGAGAAAAGGTATGATCTTGGAATTATGAATGCAATGTGAACACACTGTTAATTCTTAAAAAAGTAGTAGGAAAATGCAAAAAGATATTGTAAGATAGAAATAGTATAACAATTGATGATTTCGTGATTGGGTATTGATGGGGTAATAAAATGAAGCGGTTGAATATTGCATTATTTGTAAGTGAATTTGAAGATTCGTTTGCCGATACACTGTGTCAGGGGGCAGTGAAGGCCATTAAAGAATTGGATTATAATCTGTTCATTTTTCCGGGGAAATTTCTTGATGATAGAATGAGTCCGGTTTATGAGGATAATTATGCATATCAGCATAATTGTCTATTTCAGTTTATTTCAGAAAAGAATATTGATGTGGCTATTATCAATTTGGGAAATATAGGTTCTCAGTTGAGTGCGGAAGAAAAAAAGAAATTTTTGGAGATGATATCGGTTCCTGTTGTCTTGGTTTCTGATACGATTGAAGGATATTCCAGTGTTAATTTCGAAAATAGTTCCGGAATTGCACAGGGGATAGAGCACTTAATTAAAAAACATCATAAAAAGCATTTTGGTTATGTCAGTGGGCCAAGTAGTAATATTGATGCTGTAGAGCGCCAGCAGGAATTTGAACAGGTAATGAAGAATAATGGTTTCTTGCCAAATCAGTATAAGATAGCAGAAGGAGATTTTTCTTGTAATTGTACAGATGCAATCGAAACCCTGCTTGAGGAATATCCTGAGATTGATGCATTGATTTGTGCGAATGATATGATGAGTTATGCGGCATATCAGGTAGTTCAAGCCAAGGGAATGATGGTAGGAAGAGACATTGCAATTGTAGGTTTTGATGATGCACCATATTCCAGTCAGATTAAACCGGGACTAACTACAGTAAAAGCAGATCCTTCTCTGTTAGGATATAAAGCAGTTGGTTTGTGTAAAGATGCATTGAATGGAAATATACAAAATCAGATGGTAGATACTACTTTTGTGGTTCGTGGTTCTTGTGGCTGCGAAAGCCATGAAAGATTAGAGAAGACCTATGATAATATTGACTTACAGGCAGAACGGGATTCGATTACAAATACACTGGTTTCGATATCCAGAAATCTTTTGAACTATGAAGAGGAAAATCATAAAATTTATTATATGATATTGAACAGCCTGTGTAAGGTAAATATTCAAAGTGTATATTTATATACATTTATTGAAGAAATTGAACATAAAAAGGGAACTGTATGGACGAAGCCGGAGAAGGTCCATTTACAGGCATATTATCGGGAACCGTATACCCGGGTTCCGGAGATTGTATATCAGCCAATGCCTGTACATTATTATCCGGTTAATTCAGAGGACATTGTCGAAATAGATGCAGATCAACAGGAGATTCCATTTGACCAGATTTTTAATAACGCATATATGGAAAATGATAAGCAGCAGATTCAGGTGGTTACATTGTTATATGCCGGTGAAATACAATATGGATTTCTTGTGTGGGATATAAAAGAGGAATTCTTAGGTTATATTGGACAATTATCATATCAGATATCTAATGCATTAAAAACAAACAAGTTGTTACAGCATAAGAATAAAATGGCTGCAGCGTTAGAAGAGAGCTTACAGCAAGTGCAGGAAAAGAATTCTATTTTGGAAGAAATTTCAAAAATTGATGAATTGACCCAGATTTACAACCGGCGTGGTTTTATGGATAGTATGAAACGAAATGTAATATTAAAAGGGAATGCCGGCAAGCGGGCGATTGCAATCTATGCAGATATGAATGATTTGAAACTGGTAAATGATCAGTTTGGGCATGAAGAAGGAGATTATGCTTTGAAACTGATTGGACAAATTCTACGGGAAGCAATTCATGATATGAATGGGAATGGTGAAGTTGGCCGAATTGGCGGTGATGAGTTCTGTGCATATATTATTACAGATTTGCCAAATAGTGAGGCCATGCTTCGAAGAAATATCGATGAAATAACCGAACGTATGAACCGAGAGAATGATAAGCCATATTTTATCAGTATGTCAGCCGGTATGAAGCATTTTACATGTTCGGCAGAAGTAAATATTTCATATGAATTGGAGCAGGCAGACGCACAGTTATATAAGTATAAAAAGAATAAGCGAAAGAGTATTTTGAAATAAAAATAGAAAGAAATCAAAAATGTGTAAAAATAGTTGTGTTTCCCCTTGACAGGTTTCGGAACATTTGCTATTATATTCAACGTTGAGTGCTGAAGTATCAGTACTTAACAACAACTATATGTTGTATGCGTGCTTAGCTCAGCTGGATAGAGCGTTTGGCTACGGACCAAAAGGCC
>CAMEWU010000145.1 GCA_945946715.1 uncultured Clostridium sp.
TTCTAATTTGTTTATTACACAAAATTACGAAACTCCGGAAGGATTGACAGTAGTTTGTGGCAAAACCGGTACCACCAATGAAGCAGGATATTGCTTAATTGTAAATGCTGTAGATGAGCAAAATCAGAATTATATTGCAGTGATTTGTAATGCAGATTCCAGAGAACAATTATATATTCAGATGCAGACTTTGTTATCGGAAATTAATGAGGCTGAAACCGAAAAATAACAAGTTCTAGTTGTACTTCGGATGTAAATGTACTATAATTAGTGGTAGTGGATAAGCAGGAGGTTATGGTTATGGTTGAAATAATTTCAGGAGACAAAGGCACAGGAAAGACAAAGGTTTTAATTACGAAAGCCAATGATAGTGCTTTATTAACAAGTGGTTCCATCGTATTTCTGGATAAGAATAATAAACATATGTATGAATTAAGTAACCGGATTCGTATGATAAATGTTCAAGATTTTCATGTTGAGAATTTTGATATGTTTTGTGGTTTCTTATATGGCATTGCTTCTCAGGATCATAATTTAGAATACTTGTTTTTAGACAGCTTTCTTACTATTGCCCACATTGATTTATCAAGAATAGAAGAGGCAATTAAATTCTTGACAGATTATTCTGAAAAAGAAGATATTCATGTAATTATTAGTCTTTCCGTAAATGGTGAACAACTTCCTCCAGCCCTTCAACCATATATTTCGGTTTCTTTATAGGATAATAGAACATTTTGGGACAGGTGGAATCACCCGTCCCTTCCTTGTTATAAGGTTGTCATGTTATATACCAGGAGGTATTTATGAGAGAAAATCGTAATCAAAAGGTGATAAAATTTCATAATGTGCCAACGGTTAATATTGGAATTGTAATTTTTAGTCTGATTTTTGTTTTTTTAGGTGTACAAATTGTTCGGAGTCTAAATCAAAAGCATTATTCTGTATATGAAGTACAAAAAAACTATATGGATACGAATATTTCAGGAACTGCAATTGCACTGAGACAGGAAAGTCTGATAGCGACCGATCAGTCCGGATATATTAATTATTACATTAGAAATGGCCAGAAAGTAGGAAAAAACGCTACGGTTTATACGTTGGATACAACCGGCTCTCTGACAGATTTGATTGCAGAAGCTTCTACAGATGGTGTTTCATTAAACAGTGCCGGTTATGCTGAGATTCAATCCAGTATTAATGCATTCCAGAATTATTTTTCGGATACTAATTTTTCGGATGTATATGAATTTAAATATGATTTGGAAAGTCAGGTATTGGATATTGCCAATACTCAGGTGATAAATGAATTGGCTTCAGCCGGGGGAACAGCATCTGCATTTTCTCAAGTTATGTCGACAGAAAGTGGAATTGTGACTTTTTACCAGGATGGATATGAAGCTAAGCAGGCCACAGATGTACAAGATTCTGATTTTGATATGAATTCTTATAATCGTACATCATTAAAAACAGGAGAAATTGTTCAAGCAGGCAGTTATGTATATAAACTGATTACAAGTGAAATCTGGAATCTGGTTTTGCCGTTAACTAAGGAAGATGCAGAACGATTGCAGGAAGATACCCGTGTGACACTAATGATGCCGAATATTGCACATGAGGTTTATGGTGATATTCAGATTATTCAAAATGGCGATAACTATTTTGCAAATATTACACTTGATAAGTTAATGGTAAATTATTGTGATGAACGATATATACCCATTGAGATTGTCATGACAAAGCAAGAAGGATTAAATATACCGAATAGTGCTATTGTTGAAAAACAGGTTCTAAAAATTCCGATTGGATATTTGACGGCAGGCAGTAATTCGGATCAAAACATTTTCTTTAATGTCCGGGTTCTTGATGAAAATGGTAATTTGTCAGTAACTCAGGTGGCACCAGATATTTATTATAAGGATGAAAGCTTCTGCTATGTAGATCCCAATGATTTTGAGACAAATGATATTCTGGTCAAAACAGATTCAGATGATACAATGGCAATTTCTGACATGGGACGAACGGATTTGACAGGCGTGTATAATGTGAATCGTGGGATGGCAATGTTTAATCGAATTGTAATTTTGTCTTCCGATGATGATTTTTCAATTATTGAAGAAGGAGTACCATACAGTCTGACAATGTACGATCGTATTATTTTGGATGCATCAATGGTGGAAGAGAATCAGATTATACAATAATGCTTATAGGAGATGAAATATCATGATTAAAGAAAATATTCTTAAAGTTGAGCAGAATATTCAAAGTGCCTGTCAACGTGTAAATCGCAATCCGGAGGAAGTGACACTGATTGCTGTCAGCAAAACCAAACCATTATCAGATATTGAAACTGCAATTCAGTGTGGCATGATGGAATTTGGAGAAAATAAGGTGCAGGAACTGGTAGATAAAATGGAACATGTGAGTACACCGGTACACTGGCATTTGATTGGACATTTACAGACAAATAAGATTAAGTATATCGTTGATAAACCATTGCTGATTCATTCTGTTGATTCTGTCAGACTGGCAAATGAAATTCAAAAAGAAGCGGCAAAGAAACAGGCAGATTGTGATATATTACTGGAAGTTAATGTAGCAAAAGAAGAATCAAAATATGGTTTTGATTATGATGAAGTCATGGATGCAGTAAAAGAAATTGCTATGTTGCCGAATGTTCATATTCAAGGGTTGATGACTATAGCACCTTTTGTAGAAAATCCCGAAGATAACCGTGAAATTTTTGCAAAACTGCACAAATTATTACTTGACATAAAAACAAGAAACATTGATAATGTTAATATGAGTGTACTGTCAATGGGTATGACCAACGACTATATGGTAGCAATTGAAGAGGGTGCCACCATGGTACGGGTTGGAACCGGAATTTTTGGTGCACGTGATTATAATATTTAGGGATAGGAGATATGTCATGGGAAAAGGTATCGACAAATTTATGAACATCTTGAGTTTAAGTGGCTCGGACGATGATGATTACGATAATGATGATTTATTTGATGATGAAATAGATCTTGTAGAACCAAAACCTGCAAGACAACCAAAACAAAGAAAAGAGAAAACAGCTCCGGCAAAGCAGACAACCAGTGGTTATAATACTGCACCAAAGACGCAGGTGGCTGCAACGTATGCAGAAGATGATGCATATGAAACCGGTTCTTCTTATTCGAAGAAACCAAGACAGACCAGACCAGCGCGGTCAACAAGTACCAGTAACAAAGTAGTATCAATGAATGGCAGGGGTAGCGAAGTGTACGTAATTAAACCACAGGAATTTAATGAAGCTCAGACAGTAACTGATTTTTTGAAAGATGGTAAAACCATTGTAATTAACATGGAAGGTATCGAATTAAATGCTGCACAAAGAATTATTGATTTTATAGGTGGTGCTTGCTATGCTTTAGACGGTACTTTACAGGCAATTTCAAGTAATATCTTTATTGCTGCACCACAGGATATAGAAGTCTCTGGTGATTTGCGGGACGAGATTCTGAATGAATCTACCGTTTCACCATATCTGGGAGCTTATTAGAGAAAAGAGGAGGAAGAAAAACCATGATTACACCAGTAGAAATTCAGTCAAAAGCTTTTAAGTCCGGAATTGGATATGATAAGAAAGATGTTGATAGCTTTATTAATGAAATATTGGAAAATTACGAGGAATTATATCGTTCCAACGTAGAAATGAAGGATAAAATCAATATGCTGAATGAAGGCTTACAGCATTACAAGAATATTGAAGCATCTTTGCAGAAGGCATTGGTTTTGGCTGAAAAAACATCAGAAGAAACAATCCGCACTGCAGAACTAAAGGCACAAACAATTGAAATGGAAGCTGTTAATAAGGCAAAGGAGCATACGGCTGATGCTAAGCGTGAGTTGGAACGGGTACATAATCAGACGGTTGCATTAGTACAACAGTATACAAAGTATAAGGCACAGTTTACACAGTTTTTAAATGCACAGCTGGATTTGATTTCCAGTGATTCATTCCGAATGGATACCAATGATTTTGCTGCATTTGCAAAGTCTGCTGCTTCTGCAAATGACGCTTATATGAGTACAAATCCAATGGAAGGATTTGTATCAGATGGAGAGCAACAGCCATTATCCGGTTTTGATAACGGAGAGGATAGTGGTCGTTTAGGTGAACGGGATGATGCAGACCGGTATAATATGGATTATGGTAGAAATGCTAACCTAGGTGATTCAACTTCCTTTGTAGATCCATTTGAAGCTGTTAATAAAAAAGCAGCAGCTTCTGAAGAACCGGTAGAACCAGAAGTGACTGAAGAGGTAGATACTTTTGAAGGAGAAGTAGAAGATAAGGTCGAAAAGCGTGCAATGCTTGGCGATGAGGATGCAAACAGCACCGGATTTACCTTTATTTAGGTGATAAAGATAATGAAATGCAGGTATGAACTGCTTTCAGTTTCCTGAAAGCAGTTCATTTCTATTATCAGAAGAATAAATATCAACAGGAAAGAGGCTGAAATATGAAATATGCAAAATTAATGATTGGTATTGCTATACTGGTATTATTAGATCAGGTATCGAAATATTTAGTCATTCATTTTCTTGACATCTACACATATTATCCGTTACTTGGAAATTTATTTGGGTTATTTTATCTTGAAAATGAGGGAATGGCATGGGGGCTGTTTCAAAATAGGCAGATAATATTTCTGATTATTACCGTAATTGTTTTGATTATTTTAGGGTATATTTGTGTCAAACTAATAAAAGAACAGCAGTTTCAGGGACTGCTCATATGTTTGCAATTTCTAATTGCTGGTGCAGTAGGGAACATGATTGATCGAATTTTTCATGGAACAGAATTGTTTCAAGGTGCAGTCATTGATTTTTTGTATATAAAATGTATTAATTTTCCGGTATTTAATCTGGCTGATATGTATGTAACAGGCTCTGTAGCTTGTATGGTATTGTTGATTTTGTTTCGTTATAAAGAACAAGATTTTCAGGAAGTCCTGTTTCGTAAGAAAAAAAACAGTATAACAGAACAAAAAAATGAAGAGGATGAATAGAGAGTGGAATTTATTATTACGGAACAACAAGTAAACACTCGTATCGATAAATTTTTATCAGAAACAGTAGAGGGTGTATCCAGGTCATATATTCAAAAACTATTATCTGAAGGTAATATTTTAGTAAATCAAAACGTCGTTAAGGCAAATTATAAGTTGCGGGAAAATGATAAAGTACAAATATTCATACCTGAGCCTGAAGAACTCAATATTGTTGCTGAGAATATTCCTCTGGACATTGTGTATGAGGATGAAGATATTCTAATCATTAATAAACCAAAGGGCATGGTTGTTCATCCGGCTGCAGGCCATTACAGCGGAACATTAGTAAATGCAGTTATGTATCATTGTAAAAATCAATTATCATCTATTAATGGTGTACTGAGGCCGGGAATTGTCCATCGAATTGATATGGACACTACGGGGCTATTAGTAATCTGCAAAAATGATATGGCACATCAGTGCCTTGCAGAACAGTTAAAGGTTCATACCATTACACGTAAATATCAGGCAATTGTATATCATAATATTGTAGAAGATGAAGGTACAATATCAAAACCTATTGGCAGGCATCCGATAGACCGTAAAAAACAGGCTGTCGATGTAAAAAATGGCAAAGAGGCCATTACACACTATCGCGTTTTGGAACGACTACAAGGAAAATTCACTTATATTGAATGTCAGTTGGAAACCGGTAGAACTCATCAGATACGTGTACACATGGCGTCTATCAATCACCCCTTGTTAGGAGATACAGTATATGGACCGGATAAGAATCTGTATCATTTACAGGGACAGACATTGCATGCAGGGGTATTAGGCTTTGTGCATCCAAGAACAAACGAATACATGGAATTTCATACTGAATTGCCAGACTATTTCAACAATCTATTGGTACAATTGAGAAAATAATTGTC
>CAMEWU010000146.1 GCA_945946715.1 uncultured Clostridium sp.
CTCTTCTTTGGCTTCACAACCTGTAAGACAAATGAATATTAGCCCAAAGGCTAAACTAAATATAATTAATTTTTCAATGATTTTGTGCAATTTCTACCTCTTTCCATTACACAAATCCTATAACATTACACAAAAATATTCTACCATATTTCTCTTTTTATACAATAGTTTTTTCTTATTAATTTCTTAAGACTATACTACAATAATCCTCCTTACTTCCATTTAAATATTACAATTCCTATGATTGCTACAATAACTCCAATCAGCTTACTCCACTGAAAGCCCACCTTTTCCACTGCAAATAGACCAAATACTTCAATTAAATATGCAACTACTACCTGTGAGGTTACAATCAAAAGTACAGCTTGTGCCGGTCCAAGATTCTTCATGCTAAGAATGACGGTCAAAGTTATAAATGCACCAATCACGCCGCCTAACAGCATATACTTATGATCAATTTGAAACAAACTTAGAATACTGCTCTCGTGTCGCTCTTTTACCAGCCATACAACCAGGCACAGCAAAAAGCCGGTTAACTGTACCCAGCTATTTGTCAGCCATGTACCGGTTTGCTTTGTTACCCCCGTATTAAAAACTCCCTGAATACTCATTAATGCACCGGAAATCAATGCAATAAGAATGCCCCACATAACTTGTGTCCTCCTTTCATAATACTGATAGCATACGCAGGATTACCAAATATATGCAGGGCATTTACCTATTGCAACCGTTCTTGCATGTTTTCCTGTAATTGATTCAATTCTGTTGTTACATCATTACCATTCCAGATGTTTTTAAAGCATATTTCCATATAAATCCAGAAATTTCCATTTTCCAACGCCTTTGGAACCGGAATTGTCTGGCAATATTGCTGATAAATAACCATATCATTGGTGTCTGTTCGCTCCAAATCTGATCTCGCTGAAACATGCTGGCTCAGACCAAACTGATTTGCTGCATACTCATAGGACAGATACGCTGCAAACAGATTTGCAAACTCTGACTGTTTTGTGTAATCACTGACAAATACGCCATATGTGACAGACAAATTCTGCACTGACAAATCCCCAGACAAAGGCGGTACCGGACAAAGTGCATAACTGCTTCCGTAGGTGCTTAACTCCTTTAACACATCTGTTTTCACAATCCCGTAAACCAATGTTCCGTCAGCCAGTTCCGATTTTACCTGTTCATAAGTACTGGTATCTACATCCATAGAAAAGTATTCATGAAGGGATTGATAATAGGTCATATTATCTACAACACTCTCATTGTTCACATTAAATACAGTTGTATCTTCTCCGGTATCACCCATAATTTGGGCACCGGTTCCCAGAAACAGATAATCATAAAAAGGATCCGCTATATTCCAGTGAAAAATCACTTTCGTATTCGTTTCATCCACAAAATTTACTGCAAAATCTGTAATACTGCTAAAACTTTCCGGCTGTGTCGTCACTGCAGTATCATAAATCATCATACTGGTATCTAAATAAATTGGATATCCATACTGTTTACCTTCTGATGTCAGTGCATTTCTCGCAACTTCCGGATAATGTTTCTGCCAGAATTCTTCTGTATATAGTTTATTTTCCTGAATGAGTCCTGCTAAATGAGACTTTCGTACTGTATCATTTGCTGCGACAAATACATCCGGTCCATTTCCCTGTATATCTGCTTCATTAATTGCTTCCAAATAATTAACCTCATCAATATAGGTGCAGATTACCTCTATTCCATATCGTTCGTGAAAATCTGCTGCCGCCGCCTCATAATATGGTGCTGAGGATTCATCAAAATACCAGAAATTCAATTGAACCGGTTGTTCTTTTCCATTCTCATCTATAGTAGTTGTTGGTTGATTTGCAACCGTCTCCTCAAAGGTTTCATAAGTAACCTCTGCTTCAATCGGTTCCTCTTTCTGTTGACAGCCGATTAACAGACTGAATACAGTAAGTATTATAATGCTAACTGCTCCAAATCGTAAATAATTCTTTTTCCATTGCATAACCGTCTTCATATTATTTCTCCTTACACACCTTATGATAGCCGATTGTTGCTTTCACATATATTAAAATAATGGTTCTTTCAAAATAGCCGTACCAATACCCTTTGTGGTAAAGAATTCCAATAATAGGCAATGTTCTACTCTGCCATCCAGTACATGGACTCTGGCAACACCATTATTGATAGCATCTATGCAGTTGGTCAGCTTCGGCAACATTCCTCCGCCAACAACACCTCTTGCTATAAATTCTTCTGCTTCTTCCACTGTCATTTCAGAAATCAAAGTATTCTTATCTGTCGGATCTACAAATACACCTTCAATATCTGTCAAGAATACCAGCTTCTCCGCATGAATTGCACGTGCAACTGCACAAGCTGCATCATCTGCATTAATGTTATAAGATGCGAAATCTTCTCCTATTCCGATTGGTGCTATAACCGGAATAAAATCATTCTCCAATAAAGTATCTATAATATGGCTATCTACCTTAGTAACTTCTCCAACAAATCCAATATCTTTACCACCTGCCAGTTTCTTTTGACAAGTCATTAAACCACCGTCTTTTCCACTGATACCAACCGCCTTCAATCCCAACTCCTGCATCATCTGTACCAGACCCTTATTTACTTTAGATAAAACCATTTCTGCAATTTCCATGGTTTCAGCATCCGTTACCCGAAGACCATTGACAAATTGAGGCTCTTTACCGGATAATTGTACCCATTTACTGATTTCCTTACCACCTCCATGAACAATAATCGGCTGCAATCCTACTAACTTTAATAATGCCACATCCTTGATAACATTATACTTCAAATTCTCATCCAACATAGCGCTTCCGCCATATTTTACTACAATCTTCTTTCCACGAAATTTTTGAATAAATGGCAATGCCTCTATCAGTGTTTGTGCCTTAATAATTACCTGATCCATACTGTTCTCATTATTAATCATCTTTTAAACCTCATCTTTCTTTCGATATATCTGCATACAGTTAATACATAATTCTATGAACGATAATCCGCATTAATCTTTACATAGTCATAGGTTAAATCACAGCCCCATGCTGTAGCCGTTGCCTCGCCACCATTTACATCTGCTGTAATGATAACCTTCTTCGGTGACAAAATTCTGGTTGCCAGTTCTTCATCATAATCGGTTGCCATTCCGCCTTCCACAAGCGTTAAGGCTCCTATCTCACTGGAAATCTGAATTTTCACCTGATTTGGATCAAATTCCGCTCCGGAATATCCCATAGCACACAGAATTCTACCCCAATTGGCATCTGTGCCAAATACTGCTGCTTTCGTCAGATTAGAAGTAATAATAGACTTTGCCAGCATCTTTGCCTGCTTTTTGTCGGATGCATGAATGACCGTTGCCTCCAGTAGACGGGTGGCTCCTTCTCCATCTGCCGCTATGTGTTGTGCCAAAAATGTCATAACCTGCTTCAATGCAGTACGGAATACCTCATAGTCGGCATCCTCTGCTGTTAAGATATCATTTTCTGCTAATCCATTTGCCATTAGAATCACTGTATCATTCGTAGAGGTATCTCCATCTACAGATACCATATTAAAGGTATCCTCTACGAATTCCTTTAAGCAGGCTTTTAAAAGTTCCTTTGAAATCATAACATCTGTTGTAATTACAGAAAGCATGGTTCCCATGTTAGGATGAATCATACCAGAACCCTTACAAATACCTGCCATTCTTGCTGTCTTACCCTTGATTTGAAACTCTACAGCAATTTCCTTCGGATGGGTATCTGTTGTCATAATTGCTTCTGCAGCGTCATGTGCTGCCTGTTCCTCGGAGCTTAAGGCTCCACGTAACGCTTTGACTCCTTTTAACAATACCTCCATCGGTAACGGCTGTCCGATGACACCGGTTGACATTACCATGACCTGTTCCGGTTGAATCGCTAATTCTGATGCAACTACTTCTGCTGTCTTTTTCACATTTTCATATCCATCGGAACCCGTACACGCATTTGCAATTCCACTATTCACTACCACTGCCTGTGCGACGCCATGCTCCTCTAACATCTTAGCATCCCACTGTACCGGAGCTGCTTTTACCAGATTCCTTGTAAATACTCCGGCTGCTGCACAAGGTACTGCACTGACAATCATTGCCATATCTTTATTGGTTTTTCCAGGTTTAATGCCAGCCCGTAAACCGGCAGCCTGAAACCCTTTCGGTGCGGTAATACCGCCACTGATTGTTGTAATTGATTCACTCATATATATACCTCCTATAATTCAATTAAGGAAACATCGGTGCCAGCTCCAAGCCTTCACTTTCCGGTAATCCAAACATCAGGTTCATATTCTGTATCGCCTGTCCTGCTGCACCTTTTACGATATTATCCAAGGCTCCCATGACAACAATACGGTTAGTTCTATCATCCAGTTTAAAGTTCACATCAACATAATTGCTGCCTTCTACCCAACGAGTTTCCGGACATACATTTTTATTCAGTACGCGAACATATTTTTCCTTTTGATAATATTTATCATAAGCAGCTCGAACATCTTCATAGCTTACCGATTTCTTTAAGTTTGCATAACCGGTCACCAGAATTCCTCGATTCATCGGCACCAAATGTGGAGTAAAGATTATCTTCACTTCTGTATTACCGGCATAACCTAACTGCTCTTCAATCTCCGGTGTATGACGATGGGACAACACTCCATATGCCTTAATATTCTCATTCACCTCGCAGAACAGGTTATTTACCTTTGCACCACGTCCAGCTCCGGAAGTACCGGATTTTGCATCAATAATGATAGAATTCGGGTCAATCAAACCTTCTTTTACCAGTGGATAGAAGGATAATATGGAGCAGGTGGTATAGCAGCCCGGATTTGCAATCAATCTGGCCTTCTTGATATCTTCCCGATTGATTTCACACAGTCCATAAACTGCTTCCTCTATAAATTGTGGACTTTTATGCTCGATTCCGTACCACTGCTCATATATCTTTACATCTTTTATTCGAAAGTCTGCACTTAAATCAATAATTTTTACTTTACTTAATATTTCTTCATTGACTAAGGAAGCACATAAACCTTGTGGTGTTGCAGTAAAAATCACATCTACTTTCTCTGCTAATTCCTCCATATTGTCATCCAGACATGTATCCTCTACTATCTGAAACATATTACCAAATACTTCATAATACTTTTTATCTATGTAGCTTCGGGAACCATACCATACAATTTCCGCATCTTTATGTCCTAATAACAGACGGACAATCTCCTGTCCCGCATATCCGGTTGAACCGATAATACCTACTTTTATCATACCTATTTCCTCTTTCCCGCAGTTTAATTTTGCAAATCTTTATCCCCGAAATACTGGTTTCGGTTCCTTTGAAATTCCCTTTTTATATTGTTCTATTTATACAATTGAATATTTATTCATATTTTATGAATAATATACCATATTATTTTCAAACAATATAAATATCCTTTGAAAAACTGCTTGCATAACATGCATTATAGTTGTATATTTGCATTTAGTCAATGGCTAATTGATAAATAAAAGATAGAAACGGGTGTTGCTCAACTACTGATATGAGCAACACCCGTTTCTATCTTTTATGCCTGTAATCGTATATTATAATCCAACCGATATTTATCTGCAATTTGTGCAATAAACTCAGAATTCGTTGGCTTTCCACGGTTCATACTTATTGTACACCCAAATATTTCCTGCAGTACTTCTTCATCTCCCCGACTCCATGCCACTTCAATTGCATGACGGATTGCCCGCTCTACACTGCTTGCAGTGGTATTGTATTGCTTCGCTATAGTTGGATATAATAATTTTGTAATATA
>CAMEWU010000147.1 GCA_945946715.1 uncultured Clostridium sp.
ATGCTGCTATTTCTTCAGTAGTTGTTGCCAGTTTTTGCGTACGTTCACATACATTTTCGACAATTCCCAACAGATTCCGGTTCTTTCCGTTCTTTTCACTTTGTATATTGGCGCCCAAGCAACTACAGGCTCCAATACACTTATTGCAGCCAACACAATTATCATTCGTAAAAACCAAAGACATATTTTCCACCCCTTAAGAAACTACTTAGAATACTACTGAATGTTCAAAAGCCGGTCAATGATTCTGAGAAAAGTATAACATTATTTTTACTGCATGTCTATTTCTTTCAGATATTCCAGCATATTTTCTGACTTGCATTCTGATTATACAGCGCCTGTTAAGGTATCCAGAGTTCTCTGTCCCACCTATTCATTTTTTGTATAAATGCAAGAAAATAATGTAGCTATCTTTCCCTTTTTTTGCTAAACTACAACTAAGAATCACAAATGATACGAAAGCGAGGTGCCTTTCCATGGGTAATAAAGCAATCACATTCATCAAACAGGAAATTGTATTTATTTTATCGTTTTTTCTTGCAGTCATATCCTGCTTTTTTGTGATTCCCTCCAAAGAATACCTTACTTATATTGATTACCGTGTGTTAGCACTCTTATTCTGTCTAATGGCTGTCGTTCAAGGCTTTTCTTCTATGGGCGTATTTCATAAATTAGGAAAATCCTTATTACAAAAACTCTCCTCCACACGCAACCTGGCTCTTGCACTGATTTGCCTTTGCTTCTTCTCTTCCATGTTGATTACCAATGATGTTGCATTAATTACATTTGTCCCGTTTACCATTTTCATTCTGCAATTGGCAAACAGGACCGATCAATTAATTGTTTTCATTGTTCTGGAAACTATCTCTGCCAATCTTGGCAGCATGCTAACGCCTTTAGGCAATCCGCAAAATCTGTATCTATATACAGTTTCGGAAATGAAGCTTGGAACCTTTCTAATGACACTTCTGCCATATAGTGTAGTGGCTTTTGTTTTACTAATTCTCTGCACCTTCCTTATCAAAAAGGAACCCATTTCCATACAGTCTGTTTCTCCAGAGCCGGAATCTATTTCTGCCAAAGAAGCCCAGCCCAAGTCTAAACATAATTTCCTGCTTGTGGTCTATAGCTTACTGTTCCTGTTATGTCTGCTTGTTGTTTTACATATTCTTCCATTTCTTGCAGTTTTCATGATTGTAGGAGTTACCATCCTGGTTTTTGACCGGACTGTATTAAAACAAGTGGATTATTTTCTCCTGCTTACCTTCGTATGCTTTTTTATCTTTATTGGTAATTTGAAAAATATTCCTGCCGTTCATCAGGTTTTATCACAAGTGATATATGGACATGAATTCTTAAGTGGTGTTCTCACCAGTCAAATCATCAGCAATGTTCCGGCAGCCCTCCTGCTGTCCGGTTTTACCGATGAATGGTCGGCTTTGTTGGTTGGTGTAAATATCGGTGGACTTGGCACCTTGATTGCGTCCTTAGCCAGCCTGATTTCTTATAAACAGTATATAAAGACAGCAGACAGTAAAACCAGCCGTTATCTGCTTATCTTTACGCTTTATAGTATTGGTTTTCTGGCTATATTAGTTCCTCTCTATTTTTTACTGAACTAGTAGATTTGCTTCTTTCACTGGCCACAATGTCCTCCGCAATGCTCACAATCACATCCGCACTGTAACGATTTACCCTTCTTTTTATCTAAAATCATATTACGAATAACAATTGTCACAATACCAAGCAGGATAGTTCCTGCCATAATGGTTCCTACAATCTCAGGGACTCCCGTTACAATCCATGTTCCAATCTGATAAATACAAAGAGATACGATATAAGCCAGTACTGTCTGATATCCAATTGCAAACCAGAACCATTTGGCACTGTTCATTTCTCTCTTAATAGCACCCATAGCTGCAAAACATGGAGCACATAACAAGTTAAATACCAGGAAAGAGAAACCGGCAATTGTTGTCATACTTGCACCTAAGGCTTGCCAAATCTCAGCTCCATCCTCGGCAACCTCAGTAAATCCAAAGAGAATACCAAAAGTTCCAACTACGTTTTCTTTTGCAATCAAACCCGTAACTGCTGCCACAGCCATTTTCCAATTGCCCCAGCCGAGAGGTGTGAAAATTGGAGCAATCACACTTCCCAATCTTGCAAGGATACTGCTGTCAAGCTGCTCTGCTTCTAACATTCCAAAGTTTCCATCTATCCAACCAAAGCTCATTAACGCCCACAATACAATCGTCGATAACAGAATAATGGTTCCGGCTTTTTTTATGAAAGACCATCCACGTTCCCACATACTTCTCATTACATTTCCAAAAGTTGGCATATGATATGCCGGCAATTCCATAACAAAAGGAGCCGGATCCCCTGCGAACATCTTGGTTTTCTTTAGGATAATACCGGAGCAGATAACTGCTGCAATACCGATGAAGAACGCACTCCACGCAACCCACCAAGCATTATCGAAAAATGCACCGGCAATTAATGCCACTATTGGCATCTTTGCACCACAAGGAATAAAGGTGGTTGTCATAATTGTCATCTTACGGTCCCTGTCATTCTCAATGGTTCTGGATGCCATAACACCCGGTACACCACAACCGGTACCAATCAGCATCGGAATAAACGATTTACCGGACAACCCAAACTTCCGAAAAATACGGTCCATAATAAAGGCAACTCTTGCCATATAACCGCAAGATTCCAGAAATGCTAAGAAAATAAATAATACCAGCATCTGCGGCACGAAACCGAGAACAGCACCAACACCGGCCACAATACCGTCTAAGACTAAGCTTTGTAGCCAGCCTGCACAGTGTATCGCCTCCAATAAGTTACCGATCAATACCGGAACTCCCGGAACCCATACATCCGTTCCAAATAGCGAAAATCCATCACCAAACAGACCATCATTGGTCCAGTCAGTCACCCATGTACCTACTGTTGTTACAGATACGTAATATACAATAAACATGACAGCTGCAAAAATCGGCAACGCCATCCAACGATTGGTTACGATACGATCAATTTTATCAGATGCACTTAGCTTTTTTGTTTTTCCTTTTGTCACACACTCGCTGATAATAGAAGAAATATATTCATAGCGTTCATTGGTAATAATACTCTCAGTATCATCATCAAATTCCTTTTCTAACTTCTTAATATCTTCCGTTACATCCGGTGCCTGTGACATCAAAGCTGTTATTTTATCATCTTTTTCCAGTAATTTAATGGCAAAGAAACGTTTTTGTTCATCTGGCACATCAGCACCTAATTTCTCTTCCACTGAATGGAGAACACATTCCACTCCTTCCGAGAATTCGTGCACCGGTGGAGTTGCCATCTTGCTCTTCACCAAGGCTATGGCTTTTTCAGCTGTTTTTTCAATTCCGGTTCCTTTTAGAGCGGAAATCTCTACCACTTCACAGCCCAACTTCTTGCTCAGCTTATCAATATATACTTTATCGCCATTCTTCTCCAGAATGTCAATCATATTGACAGCCATGATAACGGGAATACCAAGTTCCATAATCTGAGTAGAAAGATACAAATTCCGCTCAATATTTGTCCCATCTACAATATTAATAATGGCATCCGGTTTTTCATTAATTAAGTAATTTCTTGCCACCACTTCTTCCAGAGTATAGGGTGATAATGAATAAATTCCCGGTAAGTCCATAATACTGACATCCTTATGGGTCTTTAACTTACCTTCCTTTTTCTCTACAGTTACGCCCGGCCAGTTACCAACAAATTGATTAGAACCTGTTAAAGCATTAAATAATGTTGTTTTACCGCAGTTTGGATTACCTGCTAATGCAATTGTAATTGACATTTTCATTCTCCTTTTCCGTTGAATTATACATTTGTCAAATCTATCTTACGTTATGGCATTTTAACTTATGTTAGTTTCGACTAACTATCATTCAAAAAAAATAATTATTCTACTTCAATCATCTCAGCATCCGCTTTCCTAAGAGATAATTCATATCCTCTGACTGTTACTTCAACCGGATCCCCCAATGGAGCAACTTTTCTTACATAAACAGAAACACCTTTCGTAATTCCCATGTCCATGATTCGACGTTTTACCGGTCCATCACCTGACAGTTTTTTAACTCTTACGGTTTCACCGCATTTTACTTCTCTCAGTGTCATATTTCCTCTCCTTATACCATAATTTTATTTGCCATATCTCTTCCGATGGCAACACGTGAATCCTTCACATTTACTATAATATTCCCACCAATTTCAGATATCACAGTTACCTTACCACCTGCCACAAACCCAAGGTTCTCCAAGAATCGCTTTGTTTCATCTTTTCCGCCAACCTTTTTTATTATATTGGGTTCGCCTTCCTTTACCATTGACAACGGCATCATATCATCCTCTTTCTTCTATTATTTTGGAATTTCAATTTCTTTAATGGTTAGTATAGCCTAACTAATATTAGTTGTCAATAACCATTTTAAAGCTTATTACCAATGTAATAATTGCTTGAAAAACAAATCTATGATATACTAAAAATGTTATTAGCAATTGGTATGTAATATGAGGTGAAAATTTATGGCAACAAATGAATCAGCAGAGAATTATCTGGAAACCATATTAATCCTGAGCCAAAAATTGCCGGTTGTACGTTCCGTGGACATTGCAAATGAATTAGGCTTCAAGAAGTCCAGCATTAGTATTGCTATGAAGAATTTACGGGAAAAGAATCAAATAACCGTCACAAATGAAGGATATATCTATCTTACAGAGGAAGGCAAGCAGATTGCAGATATGATTTATGAACGTCACCTATTAATATCTGCTGCTCTGAAAAAACTGGGAGTTTCGGAAGAAATTGCAATGGAAGATGCCTGTCGAATTGAACATGTCATCAGCCAGGAAAGTTTTAACGCACTGAAACAATACATAAATGAAAACCTTTTGTAATCAAAATATACTAGAAGCTGTAGAAACCTAGGTTTCTACAGCTTCTGTTTTTCGATTTATCGATTTTATATTTAATTCATTTTCATATCATTTTTTTCTACGAATCAGCCAAACTCCTCCACTCAAGGATACAAGAGCTATACTCGCCATCCAAATAAGTGGTTCCTCATCTCCTGTTGGAACAGTTTCATGGACACTCTGCTTTTCTGTTGCAGTTCCTGATATACGTTCCGTCGTTGTTATTGGTTTTACTGTTTCCAAGATATATGAAGTGCTTTCTGAATGTTCCTCTGTGGCAGATATCTCTTCACTGCCGGATGTTTCTTCGCTGTTGGATGCCTCTTCGCTGCTGGATGCTTCTTCGCTGCTGGATGACTCTTCACTGCCGGATGACTCTTCACTGCCGGATGACTCCTCACTGCTGGATGCTTCTTCACTGCTGGATGCTTCTTCACTGCTGGATGACTCTTCGCTGCCGGATGACTCCTCACTGCTGGATGACTCCTCACTGCTGGATGACTCCTCACTATCTGGTTCCACCGGTATGATATTAATCGCACCGATTGGGTAAAAATGTGCTTCTGAATCTGTATATACAGACAATGCTATTACACAACCTTCATGTCTCCCACCAGTCAATTTCACATCGGCATTCGGAGCCACCAACTGTCCATTCAGATTCACATAATTTACACTTTTTGCATGGGGAATATTCCATATCAGATTCAATCCATTAAGATAATAC
>CAMEWU010000148.1 GCA_945946715.1 uncultured Clostridium sp.
TGTCAGTTCTTTCAGCCTTTTTCCCATACCTGCTGCTAATATAATTGCCTGCATATGCGCTCCCCTTTCCTCTTATCCTCATTTGCCTATCATCAAATATACGAAACCGAAGGTAACATAAGCCAATCTTTTTACTATCATTGCACGAAAAAAGAGAGGAACTCCTTTCGAACCATTCCTCTCTTCTTCTCAACCTATGTGTTTCCATTCTATCTCAAATGTAAGAATAATTCCAGTTCCGTACCATACAAGTAATTTACGTTGCCTTACCGCAATATTTACTTAGTTTTTACTTATGGAACATATTCTACTATTATCAGTACTTAATTTCAAGTATTATCTTCTTTCGATTTTATTACTCTTCATTTGATATATTATCTGTAGTTTCTTTTTTGCTCTTTTGGCGATATGCCCAAAACTTATTAATACAAAAATTAATGGGAATTGTAATTGCCATATTTAAAAACGGAGCAAGGGAAACTGCCAAATCCTTGGCTGTCATAGAAACACCCATGGAAACCATCCACTCCGCAGCCGGACCTAAAAACCGGTCAATTCTTAAAATATTCAGCCAGAGTATCAACAAAACTTCTGCCAAAAAGAGACCGGTAAAGGAATAGGACACATAGGTCTTTATTAAAACCTTCCACCATACCCGGTGTTCTCCTTCTTCCGATTCTTTAAATACAAATCTGCTTTGCAAAATATATGCATTCAAAACGCTAATGATAAACCCTACAATATTTGCTACATGTGCATTTGTATGAAATACATAATAGCATATTGAATAGGTGACATAAGATACTACTGTATTCACTACACCTACCATGCCGAATTTTATAAATTGCCATAGGGCAGTTCTTACTTTCCCCTTATCTACAATATTTGTATCTTCTGTCAGCGAGTTCATTTTACCCATCCTTCTTCTAAATTATACTACGGTCTATTTTACACGCATTTATGGTTTTGTCAAAGACCAGTTTAGATATAAAAGCCTGTTCTGCCACTGAAACCTGTACGCATATGCATCTATATCTGAAAATGGATAGTATTGGATTCCCGGCAATGGCTTCCTTATACCTTGTGCAGACACGGTTCCTATTACTCTTTGATTATCAATCATACCAAAATACAGATAATATGTTGTTTGAACATCATTTTTCCTCTGATTATACATTGATGTCTGAATCATCTGCTCCGATATGCGGCTTAATGCTTCCCGTTCACTCATCTGAACAATTGTTTTATTCAGATTGGAATCATTCTGACCTATCCTTACATCATACAAATAATAGGTACTGTCAAGGTTACCATAATCATCTCTACAGACGTTTCATAGATACCCTCCATTTTTCTTACAGATTTAGGATATTTCCTCCTATATACAAAATAAATTTATTCATACTTAAGAATTCTTTTTTCATTCCAAACAACAAAGGTTGTCAATAACACACCAATTAGACTTACAATAATTCCTAATTTTAAGTTTGGAATCGAATACCTTGCAGTTATGACATGTTCCCCTTTATCAAGTTTTATTCCTTGAAATCCGTAATCAACAATATAAGTATCCACCCGTTTCCCATCAACATAAATATCCCATCCTTCTTGATAAGGAACAGACAACATTAAAACACCAGAACCATCACAAATAACATTTCCTGTTAACTCTGTTTGCTTTGTCAATAAAAAATCATCCACAGTTGCTTTTGACGCCTCATCCATTGCAATAACATCATCCATCACCAATGTATCCATTAAAATATTTGCTTTCTCAGATTCTTCAAGCGCTTCAAATTCTTCCTTCGTAATCGATTTACCATACCATTTTGCAACTGACTCAATTTGTCTGTTCTTATAAACATATACGGAACCTATATGATTTATCAGTTCCCAAGAATCACTTTCCATTTCATTTTTAGACAACAGATATTTAATATCAGCAATATTAATTGCCTGCCTATCCAAATCCGTGTCTAATTTAAATAATTTGGTTGCTGCATCACCAGTCGCGTTATAATATATATGATCATAGAACGCGAGTAAATTTACATTCGCTGTACTATTATACCAGGCCACAGAAGAATACTCTTCAATAAATTGGTCTGATACTATACTCCAATCTGTATATAACTTTTCCAGTCTGTAAAAGGTCTGATCATAAGACCTGAGCCATTCAAGAGCTGCTGCAGTATCGCCAGCCAGCTGTCCACCATCCCAGTCCAGAGAATAATTATCTTTCGTCACTACAGTACGATAATTCGTCGTAACTGCATTATCAAGAACCGTTGCAGAAATTATCAGAGCAGCAAACCATAACATAACTGTACTATTATATTTATGTGCAAAACACAGATAGAGAAGCATTATGAACCCCACCAGCAATAAACATAATACAATAACTGCATAGTTCTTTACCTCTGCAGACATATATCTATATGAGTAAAGCCATGTAAATGCAGACAGAAATATACCAATTCCAATTCCCAATTTACTAATATTCTTCTTACTAATTACTTCTTCCCATACACTCCCTATACATAATCCCAAAAACGGAAACAGTACAAACGTATACCGGTATGCAGGATATGCAAATCCATTCAGTATTAAACCAGATGCTGAATTAAAGAGTAAAAAGCAGAATAACACGCATTTTACTATAAATGAAACCCAGGTTCTTTCATTTATCACTTTTATGAATTCGTGAACAATCCACTGACCAAAGAAGAAAAAAATGAATATCGTACAAAACAATTGTGGTGCCTCATAATAGTTAGCAAAATAAGCACTTGAATCATCATTGATACAAATTAGATTGTTCGATAACATTCGGCTCAACCGGCTTCCAAACTCGTGAAAATTAAATGAATGAATAAATGCACTGGATAATCTGGTAAAAATAGCACTAGTTGCTCCATTTAATCGAGACGAATTGGTTGTAACATAATAACAAGCGGGTACAAAAACCACTCCTGATAAACAAATTCCACTAATAACGGCTACTAAGCACTTTCCAAATCTTTTAATGGTGTTTCCTATTTTAGCACCTTTAAACATTGTAAAATAACGGAAAATAAAGTATATTGCAGCTACAATCAGTATCATATAACCAGTATAATAACTATAAAGCAAAGTGCTACCTACGGATAACGCTATCCATAATCCACCTTTTTCACATTCGGATTGTATAAAGTATTCTATTGCACACAATATGAAAAGCACATAAACACATGCTGTTCCAAGGAAAAAATGCTGTCCCCATAAGAAAATATATCCGTTTAAAGTGCATAAATATGCTCCCAGGCAAACAGAAAATCTCTCCTCAAGAAAAAATTCTAGAAATTTCTTGCTTAGAATAAAAACATTTATTATTTTTATAATCTGCATCCATACAAGTAAATAATGTACTGTATTTGCTCCAAAAATAACTCCAAATAGTACAATAAGAATCGCAAAAGGATCCAGCGTCCATGACATCATATTCATTATACTGGTTCCCAGACCGTAATTCCAATTCCATACAGAAAAAGAACCATCACGGATGCTAAGTACTTCATTCACAAAATATGGATAATACTGATAATAGGTATCTATACCTATATCCCGGTAAATACAATACGCATTCCCTATTAGGAATCTTCCAAAAATAACAATCAGGGAAATTCCTAATACCAACCAGAAAATCTTATCCACTTTTTCTTTTTTCTCGTTCGTTAATCGAATCAATTCAATTAATATAGTAAAAGCAACAGCCAAAGCCAGATATAATAAGTATTTTAAATTACTCAGTTTATATGCAGTCTGCGACATTTCTTCTATAGAATTAACCGTAAATGTACAATCTGCGTCATCCGTAATATCAAGACGTAAATAGTTTACATAAGAATCATCCATAAAAATAGCATTTTCCCCTGAATGAAACGTATATGGCATTACACAATCTTCTGAAAAATTAGCAGGATCATCTGCATAAAAAATTCGTCCGTTTTGGGGATTTCCATTGTCGAAATTAAAATTAATCAGGAGCACATTTGAATGATTATAATTGGTTAACAGCCACGGGTCATCATTCACGGTGCAGTATCTGCCATCAACCATCTCAATTCCTGACATAGACAATATATTTACATCATTCCCACTATTCATTACAACTGAAAAAGGGTTAATTAATCCAATATTAAAAATAACAGCAAAAAATAATATAGCCAAGTATGATATAAGCAGTTCCAGTCCAATTAAAAAAATATTCTTTTTGTACTTTTTCCAGAAATTCATCGCTATATTACTCCTATCCTAACACTGAATATACAACAATTCCTAATATTATAAAAACCAAAGCCAACAGTTTCTTACTATTAATTTTTTCATGAAAAATAGTCACTCCGAAAATAGTTACATAAATATAACTGGTAGCTTCTAAAACCGGTCCCATAGATAAGGGAATTCCTTTATATGCAATAATGGAGAGAAATGTAGTTCCTACAAAAATGACATATGCGAATATGACAAGAGGATTCAAATATTCTTTTATCTTTGAATCATAGTGCTTCATTGCCGCCTTCTTTAATAAAACCTGTGAAATCGCACTAATAAACACACCTAAAAGCAATACACAGGAATAAATAATTGTTGTTTTATCCATCCTTCTGATCCTCATTATCTGCTTTTGCAAAAATTACAACCCCAATGATTACCAATATGATACCTGCAATTTTTCCAACTGTAACGGACTCATGAAAGAAAAGAATCCCCCATACCAGTCCCCATACAACAGTTACTGCTTTATTGGCAAAAGCAGTTGCTAACGGTAACCGCTTGATAATCTGTTGCCACCCTATGGCATAAAAGCCCAACAGTAATATAATACATCCATAATATAAGCAAAACGGAATAGATAAAAAGGCTTCTTTTGCTGCCATTTTACTACAGATACCACTCATAGAATAAATCATTAACATAATATGCAATAGCACTAATGTTTTCATATTTGAATTCTTCATTTATTCATCCAATCCCTTCGGCAAATTACATAACAAATCCAGTTATTCACCTAATTGTCTTTATAGAACCTATTGATTCTGTCAATCACCCGTTCCGTATCCGCCTTATCCATATTATAATACAGAGGCAACCGAACTAACCGTTCACTTTCTTTTGTAGTATATACATCCTCACCGACAAACTCACCGTACTTCATTCCTGCCGGTGCAGTATGCAGTGGTATATAATGAAATACTGCATTAATCCCTTCTGATTTCAAATATGAGAGGAGTCTTGTCCGTTCTTCCATATCCTTTGTCTTTATATAAAACATATGTGCATTATGCACACAATCATCCGGTACATATGGAAGTTCAATTCTTCCTGCATCCGCTAATTCCATCAAACCATTTCTATAACAATTCCATGTGTCCATCCGATTATTATTGATTTTATCTGCCTGCTCCAGTTGTGCATATAGATAAGCAGCATTCAGTTCACTAGGAAGATAAGAAGAACCGGCTTCAACCCATGTATACTTATCAATCTGGCCACGGAAGAATTTGCTTCTGTCCGTTCCTTTTTCACGGATAATCTCTGCCTTTTCAATATTGATTGCATCCCTGATCAGTAAAGCACCACC
>CAMEWU010000149.1 GCA_945946715.1 uncultured Clostridium sp.
AAAACGCCTGATGACTGCCTAACA
Organism: uncultured Clostridium sp.; assembly: GCA_945946715.1. Lineage (GTDB taxonomy): Bacteria > Bacillota > Clostridia > Lachnospirales > Lachnospiraceae > CAG-632. Next base: position 25 of record CAMEWU010000149.1, read on the forward strand.
ATTCCTTCACATACTGCTGCGCACATTTTGATAAGTCCTTATCGTTTACCAAGGTCGGACATCCGCTTCCAAAAGTCACCTCGGCTTCTGCCCGAAAGGCTTTTGCCGTTCCTTCGGCTATCTCAGTCATTCTCTGTTTCATAAACGTACGTGTTTCCTCGTCATAGGTACGAATACTGCCTCCCATGACAGCCATATCCGGAATCGCATTAGCAGCAGTTCCGGCATGCATAGTTCCAATTGTTAAAACTGCCTGTTCACTCATTGCCAGTTCACGGGCATGTATCTCCTGTAATCCGATTAAAATATGGGCAGCAACATTTAAGGGATCAATACCATTGTTCGGCATAGAACCATGACAACCTTTGCCTTGTACTTTGATTTCAAAATAATCCGCCGCCGGAGCACTGACACCCGGTGCAGAAACAATCACCGTACCGGCCGGGAATGGCATACCTGCCATAACATGGATCATTAATGCTGCATCCACCTTCGGATTCTCCAACAATCCATCTTCAATCATATCATGGGAGCCTTCAAAAATCTCCTCTGCCGGCTGAAACATCAGCTTAATCGCTCCTTCAATTTCATCCTCATGGGCTTTCAGAAGTCTTGCTGCACCCAGCATCATTGCTGTATGCATATCATGTCCGCAGGCATGCATGTTTCCATTATTGGAAGAAAACTCCACATCTGCTTCTTCCTTAATCGGTAGTGCATCCATGTCTCCCCGAATTAAGAATACCTTTCCCGGCTTTTTACCGCCAGCCAATGCAATCAGTCCGGCTTTTCCACATTCTTTTGGTTCATAGCCCATTTTAATTAATTCCTGTTTTACATATGGAAGGGTTTCTTTTAAGTCAAAACCGGTTTCCGGATGAGTATGCAGATAACGTCTGTTTTCGATAATTGTATCTTGAAGCGTCTGGGCTTCCTTCCTGAATTGTTCCGGATTCATCCTGTTTCCTCCTTTAATCATTTCTCACGATTATATGATTAACTGAAATTTATTACTTTCCTTGTAGTTTTTCCTGTAAATCACTTAAGTATACCAATGCCTTCATCGGAGTCATATTGGATAAATCCAAAGCCTGTATCTCTGCCACGACCTCCTGTTCCATGGGATTGGCAAAGAAGGATAACTGCTGTGGCTCTTCCTTTTTCTTTGGCTTTGCCACTGTCACCTTTTTTCCTTTTCCTGCCAAATCATGCTCGTCTAACAATTCTGCTAATATCTCATTGGCTCGTCCAATCACCGTATCCGGTATTCCGGCCAGTTTTGCCACCTGAATTCCATAGCTACGGTCCGCACCACCCTGCATAATTTTCCGCAGGAATACAATATCATCTCCCTGCTCTTTGACTGCAATGCAATAATTGTGAACACCCGGCAACTGTCCTTCCAATTCTGTTAATTCATGATAGTGGGTAGCAAATAAGGTCTTTGCTCCCAGACGATGATAATTGGCAATATATTCCACCACCGCCCATGCAATGGAAAGTCCGTCATAGGTACTGGTTCCCCGTCCGATTTCATCCAGAATCAGTAAGCTGTTTCGGGTGGCATTCCGTAAAATATTGGCAACCTCACTCATTTCTACCATAAAGGTACTTTGACCCGATGCCAAATCATCCGATGCCCCCACACGGGTAAATATACGGTCAACAATTCCCACATCTGCCTTGTCTGCCGGCACAAAACAACCAATCTGCGCCATCAAAACAATCAAAGCAGTCTGCCGCATGTAAGTGGATTTACCTGCCATGTTCGGACCTGTAATAATTGCAATGCGATTATCCTGAATATCCAGTCTGGTATCATTCCGAATAAACATGTCATTAGGTATCATTTTCTCTACCACCGGATGACGTCCACCCTGAATATTCAAGTACCCTTCTTCATTAATCTTTGGACGAACATAATGATTCTGTTCCGATACATATGCCATGGAGGTCATGGCATCCAACTGTGCAACTGCATGTGCAGTTTTCTGGACACGTTCAATTTCATTTCCAATGGTTTCTCGAATGGTACAAAATGTCTCATATTCCAAGGCATACAACTTGTCTTCCGAACCTAATATGGTATCTGCCAGCTTATCCAGTTCTTCTGTGGTATAACGCTCGGAATTCGCTAAGGTCTGCTTACGGATAAAATGCTCCGGCACCAGATTCTTATAGGAATTGGTCACATCAAAATAATAACCAAATACCTTATTAAACTTTATTTTCAGATTCTTGATTCCACTGGCTTCCCGTTCTCTGGTTTCCAAATCCGCCAGCCATTGCTTTCCGTCCGTCTTTGCTCGTTTCAGTTCATCAATCTGCTCTAAAAAACCGTCCTTAATAATACCGCCTTCTTTGACCTGCAGTGGCGGATCATCAATAATGGAATCCTCCAACAACTGATGTAAATCTTCTAACCCGTCCAAATCCTCATATATCTTGTGTAACATTCCTTCCGGATAGCCTTGTAATAACTGCCGAATATATGGTAAATAAGATAACGATGTCTTAAAGGAAATCAAATCTCTTGGATTCGCTGTCCGCAGACTGATTCGAGTCATCAATCGTTCCAAATCATAAATAGGATTTAAATATTCCCGCAATTCCTCCCGATTAATTACCTCACGATTCAGCATTTCAATGGCATCTAATCGCTCTTCAATCATTTCCTTGCGAATCAAAGGCTGTTCAATATAAGTACGCAGTAACCTTGCACCCATGGCAGTTTTGGTCTTATCCAATACCCATAGCAGAGAGCCTCGCTTTTCTTTGTCACGCAGTGTTTCCGTCAGTTCCAGATTCCGTCTGGTGGAACTGTCCAGAATCATATAATCATCCACGGCATATAATTCCAGATGATTCATATGATCCAAAGAAGTCTTTTGTGTTTCAATTAAATATTCCATTAATGCCCCGGAAGCAATGACGCATAAACTGCAATCCTTTAATCCCAATGCTTCTAATGAATTCACCTTGAAATGACGCAACAGGCAGTCCATATCCTGCTCTTCATTAAAATGCCATGAATCAATAGCCGATATGGTGATATGCAGACGCTCCCGATAGTAATCCACGTCCCATTCCTGACATAAAAATGCTTCATTACAAATAATCTCCGAAGGTTGAAACTTATTGATTTCATCCTTACATTTTTCCAGACTGGTAACCTGACAGGTCTTCGCTTCACCGGTGGTAATGTCGGCAACTGCAATCCCGTATGCATCATCTAATGCATACACTGACATTAAGAAATTATTCTGCCCCTCTTTTAAATTCTGAGTCGACAGATTGGTACCCGGTGTAATAATTTGAATCACATCCCGTTTCACCAATCCCTTTGCCAATTTGGGGTCCTCTACCTGTTCACAGATAGCTACCTTAAAGCCTTGTTCAATTAACCGATTGGCATACACTTCATAAGCATGATAAGGCACACCACACATTGGTGCCCGTTCCTCCTGCCCACAATCCTTACCGGTCAATGTAATTTCCAATGCCTTGGATGCCTTTAATGCATCATCAAAGAACATTTCATAGAAATCACCTACCCGATAGAACATAATGCAATCCTTATACTGTTCTTTAATATCCAAATACTGTTGCATCATTGGTGTAAATTCTGCCATTTTGTTACCGTCCTTATCTCTAATCTGCTTTTGTTCCAATATAATAAAATCCCTTTGCCTGATCCAAATGTACCATACACAGGCTTCCGATTAAGCTTTCGTCACCTTTAAAATGTACCAGTAAGTTATTGGATAACCGTCCGGTCACCATAGAAGCATCCTGTTCACTGATTCCTTCCACTAATACCTCTGCCGTTTCTCCTTCTAAACGCCCGGTACGCTTTGCCGAACATTCTGCAACCACATCTAATAGGCGTTGAAACCGCTCTTTCACCACTTCTTCCGAAACCTGATTCTCCATAGTCGCTGCGGGGGTGCCGGTTCGCTTGGAATAAATAAAGGTATAGGCACTGTCATACTCTGCCTTGCGAACCACATCTATGGTTTCCTCAAAATCTTCCTCAGTCTCTCCGGGGAAGCCCACAATGATATCTGTGGTCAGAGAAATATCCGGTATTGCAGTTCTCAACTTATTGACCAATTCCAAATAATGTTCTTTCGTATAACGACGGTTCATTTTTTCTAATAGGCGACTGCTTCCGGACTGTACCGGAAGATGCATGTGCCTGCATATCTTCTCAGAATTCTTCATCACTTCAATTAAATCATCAGATAAGTCCTTAGGATGAGAAGTCATAAAGCGAATCCGTTTCAAACCTTCAATCTGCTCGACTCTCTGCAACAATTCTGCAAAAGAAATCGGGTGTTCTAAGGTCTTTCCATAAGAATTCACATTTTGACCAAGTAGCATAACCTCTACCACACCCTGAGATACCATTTCTTCAATTTCATGAATAATATCCTCCGGCTCCCGACTGCGTTCCCGACCTCGAACATAAGGCACAATACAATAACTACAAAAGTTATTACAACCAAACATGATATTCACACCAGCTTTAAAAGAATACTTTCGTACACTTGGCAAATCCTCTACAATTTCCTTGGCATCCTGCCATAAATCAATGACCATACCCTTCGATTCCAAGCGAGTCTGAATCAATTCTGCCAATTTATATATGTTGTGAGTTCCAAAAATAATATCAACAAAGCGATAGCTTTCCTTTAACTTGGCTACCACCAATTTCTCCTGCATCATACAACCACATAAAGCAATCATCATATGAGGATTTTTCTTTTTATAGGATTTCAAAATACCAAGATGACCATACACCTTCTGATTCGCATTTTCCCGTACTGTACAGGTATTTAGCAAAACAAAGTCTGCTTCCTCCGTATCCGTCTCCACATAACCCAACTGCTCCAAAATACCAGCCAGTTTTTCAGAATCCTTAAAATTCATCTGGCATCCACGGGTAGATATGTGATAGGTTAAAGGTCTGCCTGCTTCTCTGGTCAATGTGGCAATTCGTTCCTTACACTGTTCTATAATCATTAATTGTCTTTGTGCTTCCTGCTGTCCTTGTTCTCTCATGTCTTGTTCCTTTCATTGTTATTCCTATATCAATCGATTCCGTATTTCCCCATAATCCCCTTTAAGGTATCCATATGTTCATCCACAGAAGACTGCAGTTCTGCCTGTTTCATCTCCACTGTAAGTTCCTGAAAATCCAATTTTTCCAATTCCTGCATTTTTAATGCATCCATATCGCCATTTTGATAGGCACGGAAGGTACGAAGTCCGTCCTTATATCCTAATTTTTTGCAGAATTCTATGAATCGTGGTTTGAAGTTCAAGGTACCATGAATCAAATCCCCCAAATCATGACTTGGATATACGGATAAGAACTCCACATCCGGAAAATCAGCTTCAAAACGTTTCATTTCTTCCTTTAAACCAATGACAATTATCTTCCGAAAGCCATGGTTATATAAAGGACGAATCGGTACATTGTCTGTCAAACCGCCGTCCCGGTAAAACCAGCCCTGATATTCGACTGCTTCATGGATGATTGGTAATGCCGAGGATGCCATCAATAACTGTTCAA
>CAMEWU010000150.1 GCA_945946715.1 uncultured Clostridium sp.
GCCAATGTCTGATATACCTGATATTCCTGCTCCCGATTAATTAATTGCTCCGTACCTTCTCCGGGAACCCGGATAATATACCGTTTGTCCTGGCACGTAAACAGAAACGATCGATTGGTCATTCCTTTTTTTAACACTTGAATATCCGAAATGTCTGCTCTGGTAACTCCCATTTCTTTTGTAATGACCGCCAGTGCTTCTTCCTGTTTTTGGATATCTGCTTCCTTTCTATCCATACTTTATCTCCTGCCTTCCTCAAATAAATCTAATGTCTTATGTGCGTATTGTTTTGCATTTTTATACCAAGTATAAATCCGGGTGCCCAGATGTTTGCCATTTCGTTCCTGGTACAAGGCCCACAGATACCAGTAGTAAGATGAAATCGCTGTATATCCCAGATAATGCTGAATTTCTTCTCTTTCCGGCACATGCTCCAGATATTCTTCCAGTATTGTCACAGCCTCTTCACATGTAATGTCTGTACTGCCGAGGAACGTTCCCAAATCACTTGCAGGGTCATCATTTCCTGCATATTCCCAATCCATCAGGTACATATTTCCCTGCTTGTCAATCAAGAAGTTAGCCGGCACACAGTTGCAGTGACACAAACAAGAAGCTGTCTGTTTTAATGGAATGTTCTTTCTTACAGAAACAATCAGTTGATATAGTTTTCCAAAATCATCCCATTCATCCTCTTCTAATGGCTTTAATTGATTATGGTATTCCTCTATCTTTTTCCAGATATCAAAGTCATATTCAAAATGAACACACTTTGTATGAAGGTTTCTCATCAGTTCGAGTGCTTTGGTAATCTCTTGCGGATTCTTTACATCCATCGTTCTGGTTTCTTCCATGTAGTACGAGATTTTCCATCCTTCTGTTTCATCCATATAAATAAAACTGTCATCCAAATGCAAATCTGCTGCTATCCGCAGAGCCGCTGCTTCGCTTTTTCGATTAATATATTTCTCCGTCCCTTTGCCCGGATGTCGGTAAATATATGGTTGATTTCCAATGTAAAACTGAAACGATGTATTGGTTACACCACTTTTTATGGCTTTAATATTCACAATATCCTTTGTCTTACAATGCAATGCCTGACCAATATTCAAAAGAATTTTTGAGTCTGCGTTGTTAATATATTCCGAGTCAAATTCTCTCAATTCATCCAGCGAATCAAACTCTAATACTTTATCTGCACTATATTTTCGAATATGCAGATTCAATTCTTTCATGTGACGGATATACAAATCTTCCCAATAATGTTCTCTGGTCTCTGTATTCTTATATTCTCGTTCCAGCAACAGCTTAAATGTATCACTGAATTCCCGATCAAAATATACATGACCCATCATGTACCAGGATGCTCTTCCGCCAACAGTTACACGTTTAATTTTCCCTTTTCCATCACACTCCAGGCAATACTCATCTGTATCACCCGGTGCATAAACTGCTGCATAATATGCCTGATAAACATAAGGTTCAAATACATTATCTACGAAATAATTATCGCTGGAACATATATAAGTATTAGAAAGCCGGTCAAGTACCCGAATCAACGTGGAAGTATTATTATAACGATAGTAGTCCTCATTTACTACAATTTTTACGCCATACTTTTCTTCTAAATAATAGAATTTCTCCTGCATATAACCAACTACAATGGTTATATCCATGATACCCGATTCCTGAAGTTGCTTGATTTCCCGTTCAATCAGAACATCACCCTTCACTTTCAGCAATCCCTTAGGCTTTTCATAGGACAATGGGGCAAAACGACTTGACATACCAGCTGCCATAATAATCGCATTCTGTACCTTATATGGTTTTAATGCTTCCAATCCACAAGCCGTTATCCTATAGTTTCCATCCTGATTCTCAATCAGCTCTTTTTCAAAAAGATTATTCATAATCTGATTGGTCTTTCCAAGAGAAACTCCTAATTCCTCAGCCATCAAACGTTGGGTAAAATGAATTGTTTCTGATTCCATATGAAACTTATATAATATTTGAAATTCTTCCTGACTTAACATATGTACTCCATTCCTGCATCCGCTTTCTTTTCTGTTCATTTTTCGTTTTCGCATTTCTCTTTTTGAACATAATGCCATAGATTCATCCATATGTCAAGTAGATAATTTAGATAGATACTAAGAATTTTTTGAAAATTTTAAATAATACGCTTTAGCCTGATTCACATCTAAATCAAATAATCGTTCCAGTTTTTCTATTATATTGTCCGATGAACGTTTTTCTTCAATACCATCAAGTACAAATGCCTTAATTCCAATTTCTTTTCCTATTTCTTTTCCTATTTCCGTTCCTCTTTGCATTCCATATTCCATAATCGTCATTCTAATTTCCTCCCATTCTTCTGTCTGTTTTACTTCTTTCACTATTTGGTCTAATCTTATTAATCGTTCATCCAAAACTAATATATTCGGATTTTCCAAGCACGTATCCTTAATATATTGCAGTAGACTAACTAATTCCGGTCTTCCATTTTTACTTTGCATATTCAGAAAAATTTTCTTCGTACCATCGTTCAAATACAGCCCTTGGATATTTTCACATTGTTCCGAAAAAATGTAAATAACGGAATCTTGTTTAAAAATATCTTGCTGGGTAATAAAAATAACTACAGTTGTTGGTAAATTCTTATACTTTGTTCGTTTTCCTGATTTTAATATAGGAACATCCATAAGTCCCTGATAGAATCTGGAACGTTTACGTTCATCATCTTCCTCGGTATTATTCTGCATTTCTGTATCAAACTGTCGTCCATCCGTACTTAACGCCCAAGCATCCATTCGAATTCCACGTTTCCCCGGATAATTCAGAATTACTTCCTCAACTTTTACTTCTTTTAATGTAAGGTTTGCTTCATCCATAATTATACTGAGCAAGCACTCATATGCTTCCTTGTTCTTCATCACTGCTAGAAAAAGTTCAAAATCAGATAAATTACCCGTCAACTCTGCTGGAATACAATTATTCATTTCATTTATCATTGTTTGGTCCTTTCTGTTACAGAAGCAACCCCTTTCTTCTGTATTTGCCACCATAACAATGACTCCATCTAAATTAAGAATAGCATATAATTACCTTTTAATCAATATTTTTGTAATTTATTTTTTATCTAATTATCACAAAATACTCCCAATTAAATATAAAAACCTTCTATACAGTAGTCTTTCATTTTCAACTAGATATATAGAAGGTTTCATTTACTTATAATTATTACTTTTTAGATATATTACGTTCCAGCAAGATACATCCTGTAAATAAACTGATTAATCCGATTAGAATAACCAGATTTAATTGCATTGTATCTCCTGTTTTCGGTACCTTTGCCACCTGACTGCTGTTTGTAATCGTGCTGGTATCTTCTGTACTGGTTTCTTCTGTTGCAGTTTCTTCCGGTGCTGGCTGATCTTGCATGACAATTTTGCTTTCATTCAGTAACTTATATACGCCTTCTTCATCTCGAATATAAATTGCTCCGGTACTGTCAATTGCAAAATAGATTGTTTCTGCAACTTCATATCCTTTCGGTGCTGTAATCTCCGTTAGTGAATAATATTGTAAGTTACCAGGCTTTGGGGCTGTAAAGACTTCTGACGGTATCAATGTTGGTGTATTCGTGGAAGTAAAACTATGAATCACATCTCCGGCTTCATTCTTTATAACAAGTTTAGCATCTGCCAATTCTTTTGAATTGGTAATATCCTGTTTACTAATAGAAACCGTAATTACATCATCTACCATAACAATCTGCTTGCTGTCGATTGCTTTTCCGTTTACATATACCTTACCATTATCATTTATCTTGAACTGAATACTTTCTGCATAGGCATAGCCATTTGGTGCATTGGTTTCCGTTAATGTGTAAGTAACATTTGGTTTAAATGTACCATTTTCAAAATAGGTAGGTTCTGTACCACTTACAAATGTAATTGGCTGGAAGGTATCATCTTCCGTAGTTGTAATAGTAATCGTAGCACCTGGCACTTCATTACCGGCAATATCCTGTTTGCTGATAGAATACTTCGGTGCATCCTGCATAACGACTGTATGGTTCGTCACTTCCGTATACACATCATTACCATTTTCATCCCGCGTAACGATATAAACCGTTCCTGTACTATCAAAGGCAAAGGTAATGGTTTCTGCCACCGCATAGCCATTTGGTGCTGTAATTTCCGTTAATGTATACGTTTGATAATTTCCCGGCTCCGGTGCTGTAAATGCATTCATTGGGATCATTGTTGGTGTGGTACCGGAAGTAAATGAATAAATCAATGTACCTGCATCATCCCGAATTTCTAACTTCGCACCCGGCAGTTCCTCTCCATTTGTAATATCCTGCTTACTAATGGTCAATTTCAGTTTATCATCTGTCATGGTAATCACACGATTATCCTGTAATTCACCATTTACATAAATTTTAGTACCTTCATTCGATATCTGAAACTCAATTGGAGCCGCATATGCATAGCCATTTGGTGCATCTACCTCTGTTAACCGATAAGTATAACCGGTTCTAAAGTGTAACATATCCCACACCTTAGATTCTTCAGTTGTGGTCCATTCCTTTGTAGTAAATAGAATATCATCCGGAGAAGTTATCTGAAGTTTTGCTCCCGATACGAACTCCATATCTTCATTCATCTTATTTATAACGATTCCGGAAGAAATATCTTCCATAATAATTTTATTATTTACCACAAGGATACTATTTCCCGTAGCAGAATCTTTTCTTTCAATGGTTGCATCATCCCGAATGGTAAAGACAATATCATCTGCCTTATTATATCCTTCCGGTACAACTGTTTCCTGAAGAATATAACTTTGATTCACCTTAAGTTTTGATGCATCAATGGTCTTTTCTGCCGTAGTTGTCTCAAAAGTTTCCACTTCGTTTCCAATGGTATCCGTAGCGATGTCGTATTCTGAAAGCTTAAGAGTAGCTCCAGAAACACATACACCGAATTCATTCTGTTTCCGGATGGTCAGTGACAGTTTTATATCCTCTACTGTAAAAGTATCACGTGTTGTATTAATTGCACCCGCGTCACCGGAAACATATTGAATCTTAAGATTAGTGCCCTCTGTTACGATTCTAAACTGAATCGGGTTCGCAATGGTATATCCATCCGGTGCCTGGATCTCAACCAATTCGTATATAGCATTACTATTATCAGCCACTAATAAACTTGCATCAATAGCATGTGGTGTATCCGTACTGGTCCAGCTCCACATATCTCCAGTCAATGGATTACCCGAAGCACCAACCAGACCTGTACTTCCGGAATTGCGTATTTCAAATTTAGCTCCGGATAATGGAAGTCCGGTACCCATATCCAGTTTTCGGATATAGAAAGTTCCGAATGGTTTAATCTTATCCTTCATAATTGCAGTAGCACCGGTAATCCCATCGTATTGCTTCACACCATTTGAATCCGTGGTAACCTTGAAAAACTGTCCGGATGAATTAATTGCTATTACAATACTGTCTGCAATCTCATATCCGTTTGGTGCACTTAATTCCTTTAATGTATATTCATTGTACCCTGTT
>CAMEWU010000151.1 GCA_945946715.1 uncultured Clostridium sp.
ACATACTTGCCGTCTAAGTTCTTAAAGATAATATAATCTGCCATCTTCTCATTGAACTTATCATCCCGCAGACAGCCATACTTAATAAATGGGCTGATATCATCCCAGTATTTTTCGTAATTCTCCTTATCGGTCTTACACATACCGGACAGTTTATCCGCTACCTTCTTAGTAATATAATCTGAAATCTTCTTAACAAATCCATCATTCTGCAAAGCACTTCTGGAAACATTCAATGGCAGGTCCGGACAATCAATGACACCCTTTAGTAATAACAGGAATTCCGGAATGACTTCCTTAATATTATCAGCTACAAATACCTGATTGTTATATAATTTAATCTTTCCTTCTGCATTCTCTACCTCCAGATTAATCTTTGGGAAGTACAGAATACCCTTTAAGTTAAACGGATAATCCATATTCAGATGAATCCAGAACAACGGCTCCCGATAATCCATAAATACCTTACGATAGAATTCCTTATATTCCTCTTCGGTACACTCATTTGGATGTTTGGTCCAAAGAGGTGTGGTATCATTTAAAGGCTGTGGTTTCTTCTTTTCCTTCTTGGCAGGCTTTTCCTCGCCTTCTACTACATCACCATTTTCATCTAAGACTTCCTGTTCCTCTTCCTCAATCTCTTCCTCCGGTGCATCTGCATTGGTGAAATAGATTTCTATCGGCATAAAGGAACAATATTTCTGAATTACTTCTTTTGCCCGATATTCATTGGCAAATTCGTAACTGTCTTCATTCAGGAACAGGGTAATGACTGTACCACGTTCTGTCTTATCTCCTTTGGAAATCGTATATTCCGTACCATTATCACATTCCCAGTAAACCGGTTCTGCACCTTCTTTATAAGACAAAGTTTCAATCGTAACCTTATCGGCTACCATGAATGCAGAATAGAAACCAAGACCAAAATGTCCGATAATCTGGTCATCATTTGCCTTATCCTTGTACTTCTCCAAGAAATCTGCTGCCCCGGAGAATGCAATCTGACAGATATATTCATTGACCTCATCCTCTGTCATACCAAGACCATTATCAATAAACTGAATGGTTTTATTCTCCGGACTAACTACTACATCAATACGATACTTAGTATCCTCCGGTTCTTCGAACTCACCTACCATGGATAACTTCTTCAATTTGGTAACTGCATCACAACCATTGGATATCAACTCTCTAAAAAAGATATCATGATCAGAATACAACCATTTCTTAATAATCGGGAAAATATTCTCGCTGTTAATTGTTAAACTACCTTGCTTTGCTGCCATTTACAAACATCTCCTAACTTCAATTCTTTTCTGTTAATTGTCAATTCTATACGGGTTCTTTTCCGTTCGAACACGTCTATTGCTAATAATAATACCCAAAAAATGTCTTGTCAATAGAAAATTAGCACTCATTTGTATTGAGTGCTAATAATTAATACTTTCTTTATTTTTATTTAATAATTACTTCTGGGATTCTGACAGTTTTTTAACAGTTTCCGGTTTTTTCAACTTCTGCATCTGTTCTTCCCACTGACGTTCCCGTTCTTCCCTCTTCCGTCTCTTCTTTTCTTCCCTGACAGAACGTGCAGTTTCCTTTTCCTGCTTTCTTCGCTCCTCTACCACCTTAAAATCAGATAGTTGCAGCCAATCTAACATTCGCTGCCATTGATTACTGTACTCATTACTGATAATCAACTCTACCTGCTTATCCTCGGTCAATATTCTGGTAAAACGAAAGGTCTTTTGCAGATAAAGGGTGTCTTTATGTACATTTAATTCCGCCAACGGAATTTCCTGGGTTTTTCGAAAAGGCTTGATTCGCACCAGATAAGGAACATGATCCTTTAGAATCAACCATACTAATTCCCGTTTATGAATCTTACTCACACGATTCATGGAAAATACCGGTACTGCCAATTCGACAGAAGGATATAACTTATGTCCCCGTCTCGGAAACTTCCGATGCACCAGTGGTGACAAATCCTCTTTATGCCAGAGTGTTTTCCACAATGGCTTTACATAAATATATGTATAATAAGTGGTCAGTGTAGACATTTTCCGGAATAACAGGATACCTACTATCATGATAATAACACTGAATATCACACTTAATACCGGTGCAAATATCTGTAGTAAAACCAATATCATATGAAGTACACCCTTCAGTATTTCAATTACTACATTTATTCCCTTAATTGGAATCACTGCACCTAATAATTCTACTGCATCCATACATCCATAGATGCATACATATACAATTGCAGTAAAAATAGCAGACAATATAGCCAGTAATAACGTAATTGCATACGTTCCCGGTGATACATAATGAATCTCTGTAGCCGGTGCTGCGACAACTACTTGGGTCGTAGCCAGCGGAAGCAGCGACAACGCCACTGTTACAATCATACCACCCCATTGTTCAATATTATCAATTGTCGCTTTTGAAAACATCTTAGAAGCAGATGTAGAATGAATTACATACATGGCAATCGCAACTATTGTTAACAATATTGCAGCAACCGGATTTGCAATTGGTAAATCTGAAATCGTTTCTACAATTGGTATTCCATTTAGAAAATTTCCCACTTGCATCAGCCATTCGGACTCCGGGAAATAGATTTCTGCATTTTCCACCATACCCAGAACTGATAATGCCGCCAGCGTTGCAGTAGGATTCACTGACGCTGTTACTGTAGTAGAGAAAATCCCTGCATATGTTTCTAAACTTTCTCCTAAAGTCGTATTTACTGCTATTTCTGCATCTGATGCTGAATGTACAATATGCCCCTTATACTGCATGACTGCGGTTGATATCATAAGGGTTAAAATTGTTATAAATAAAAATACCTGCTTTCTGTTCCATCTGTATAACTGCTTCCACTCCCCCATATCTGTTTCCTCCTATGGTAATCTATATTCTCTAAATCTATAGCACGTTATTCCTGTTAACACATTCTATGCAAGAATACTATTCATCATCAGCATAATAAAGAAACCAATAATTAATGAATAGGTTGCCATACGTTCATATCCATGACTATGCGTCTCCGGAATCATTTCATCTCCTACTACATATAGCATAGTTCCTCCTGCAAAGGCTAGAGCAAACGGCAAAATAGATTCTGTCAGATGAACTGCAAAAAATCCAAGAAATGTTCCAATTACTTCCACTAAACCAGTTGCCAGTGCAATCAAGAAGGTTCTTCGTTTCTTAATTCCTGCCAACAGCATTGGTGAAATGATAATCATACCTTCCGGAATATTCTGAATTGCAATTCCCACTGCAACCGATAACGCATTTCCTATATCCTCACCACCGAATGCCATTCCTGCCGCTAATCCCTCCGGAAGATTATGAATCCCGATTGCCATTACAAATAGTAAGACTTTATTCAAGTCATGATTATTTTTATGTTCCTCCTCATCCACGCCCGAAATGTGATGCAGGTGTGGGGTGACTTTATCCATTAAATTCAAAAAAACAGCACCGGTTAATAACCCCAAACCAACAATCCAAATACCTGATTTATTAACCATTTCCGTGGCAGGCAAAATCAAACCGATAATTGCAGCAGCAAGCATCACTCCGGCTGCAAATCCCATAATTGCATCATTCCATTTATGGGGTATCTTTTGAAAAATAAATCCAATCAAAGCTCCTATTACGGTCGCTCCACCGATTCCCAAAGCGGTCATTGCTACTATCTGCATAAAATGCCTCCTTTTGTATCATATCAAATCTTTACTTGCTATTATATCCTAAAATGGAAAAAAGTGATACTTTTTTCTTTAGTACAATGCATCGTTTTCTTGCAAAGGATGAAAAACTGTAATATAATTATACCCATATAATAGAAAGATTAGTTTTCTTTAATACAATACCAAAGAATACAGGGAGACAAACTATGAATACAGAATTCAAGCGCATCAGTCGTTCGTTGTTACTGGGACTTACCATTACACAGGCAGTTATATTAATTGCATATCTGTTAGAAGTCATTAAGGGTGAACGAGGCATTTTTTACTATTTAACCTTAGCAGCCGTTATTCTTGTTCCATCTACCTTTGCATGGATTACATATAAGGCAAAACCGGAGCAGCCCATCTGCCGTTATATTGGGATGATTGGATTTTTAGCCATGTATTCCATGGTATTAGTAACCGGAGATACACCAATGACCTTTGCTTACGTTCTGGTTCCAACCTCCTTTTTAATTGTTTGTGCAGACACCAGATTGCTGACACTGACTCTCATCTGGTCCACTCTGGCAAACCTTATATCAATCCTTATTCATTTGCTGGTATTTAAGGAAAATGGTGCAGATGCCATTGCAGATTATGAGATACAGTTTTTAGCTTCCTTATTATTCTTCATATTTACTGCAATTTCCACCAGCTTACAATATAAGATTAATAAGAACCGCTTGGATACCGTAACTGACCAAAAACAGCAGACAGAAGCTACATTAGAACAAATTTTGGTGGTAGCAGATACAGTAGCGGAGGAAACCCAGACAGTATTGTCTTTGGTTGAGCAAGTAGAAGATGCATCCACAATTACTGCACAGTCTATGGAAGAAATCAGCACCGGAACCACACAGACTGCAGATTCCATTCAAGCCCAACTGGCGCAGACCGAGCAGATTCAGAAAATCATTGAGACCGCAGAAACCATTTCTGAGGCAATGCAGGATACCATATCCGATAGTCATACACAGATTCAGACCGGTCAGAATTATATGGATTCTTTGATTGAAAGTGCCAATTTTGTTCAGGAAATTAACACCAATCTAAATACTGAAATGAATGATTTAGTAGAAAGTGCAACCAAGGCCTTAGATATTATTCATATCATTCAGGAAATCGCTGCACAGACGAATCTATTGGCATTAAATGCATCTATTGAATCAGCCCGTGCAGGAGAAGCCGGACGCGGATTCGCTGTAGTTGCTTCTGAAATAACCAATCTTGCACAGCAGACTGCGGATGCTGCAACCAACATTCAAGGCCTGTTAGATGCATTACAGGCAGAAGCCTCCGGAGCTAATCAGGCAGTTACCAATGCAGTTCAATCTGCTACGTCACAACAGGATTTGATTACTAAAACAAAAGATATCTTTACCGATATCAGCCAGGCCATCTCCAATATTGCAGATAGTGCCAATGAAGAAGCAGAATCTATCCAGTCTCTTCTTGAAGTAAATGCAACATTAGTTTCCAGTGTTGAAACCATTTCTGCTATCAGCGAAGAAGTATCTGCAACAACCCAACAGACACAGGCAATGGCTCAAAACAATCTAGCTCTTTCCAACCAGATGAAAGAAAGCATAGAAATACTTTCCAACTCCGTGGAAGAATTAAAATCATAATAATTATATATTTGTTCTTTATAAAGAAAATGCAGTTTCCTTACCGGAAGCTGCATTTTCTTCTTTCATATTCTTCATAGAAATCAGAATTACTATTATAAGGTGTAAGATAAAACACATTTAATATCCCCATATTTAACTGCTTTAATGCTTCTTCATCATACATACCATTCA
>CAMEWU010000152.1 GCA_945946715.1 uncultured Clostridium sp.
TATATTCAAGATGATCAGGAATTAAAATTTCTCTATGAAAATACCTCACCTACATTTCAAATTGACATTTTAACAAATAAGCGTCGCATTAATGGTTCTACTTGTATGATTTACGATCATGTACTGGCAACTTTCGCCAAACAACAAAACAGTGATATCTATATTCTTCCATCCAGCATTCATGAAGTATTACTGATTCCTGCAAATTATGAAATTGACGAACAGGATTTACTGTCTTTAGTCCATGATGCCAATCGCACCGTTGTTGCAGATACCGACATTTTATCTGATTCTATCTATCGTTATGACGCTTCCCGCAATCGCATTATAATGATACAAAATAATTGGAATAAAGAGTGGTAAAACAACAGAGGGTATCAAATCTGATACCCTCACATCTTTTATCTTTTTGACAAATAGTTTTTTAAGAAATCTATTAACGCCTGCATCTGCTCATCAGTTCCAATGGTTATTCGTAGATAATTATCAATCCTTGGTTTTTTAAAATACCGGACATATATTTTTTCTTTCTTGGCTTCCTGAAAAATTTCCTCTGCCGGAACCTTATTATGACTGGCAAATATAAAATTTGCTTTTGACTCCGGAAACGTAAAGCCTAACCGTTTCATTTCCTCACCAAACCAGGTCCGGGTTGCAATAATTTTATTGATTGTCTCCCGGAAATAAGCTTCATCCTTTAAGGATTCTGCTCCCAGCAATAGTGACGGCATATTCATCGTGTAAGAATTAAACGAATACTTCACATCATTCAGTGCTTGAATTAATTCCGGATTTCCAATAGCATAACCAATCCGCAACCCTGCCATAGAACGGGATTTTGAATATGTCCGCACCACAAGAAGATTATCATACTTGCCAATCAAAGGTAATGCAGAGGTTCCTCCGAAATCAATATATGCCTCATCCACAATTACAACCACATCCTGATTATGCTTTACAATCTCTTCAATAAAATCTAAATCTTCACAGATACCGGTAGGTGCGTTGGGATTTGGAAAAATTACTCCTCCATTCTCTTTATAATAATCTTCCTTTCGAATGTGAAACGAATCGTCTAAAGCCGGTTGTTCATAGGGAATCCGATACAAGTCTGCCCAAACATCATAAAAAGAATATGTAATATCCGGAAACAGAATCGGCTTTGAAGAATTAAAAAAGGTTAAAAATGACATAGCTAATACATCATCTGACCCTACTCCTACAAATACCTGACTGCTGTCTACATCATGATATTTTGCAAGGCCTTCTACCAATATGCCGGCAGAAGGGTCCGGATACAACCGTAAAGCATCCATATCTTCGTGTATCTGGCGGACTGCCGGACATGGACCATAGGGATTTTCATTGGTATTCAGCTTTATTACATTACTTTCCTTTGGCTGTTCTCCCGGTATATATGGTTCTACTTTTCTAATATTATCTTTCCATTGACTCATTTTCTAGCCTTCTTCCTGTGCTTTACTATATTTTGTATATAGTAACACAAACCTTAGAATTCTGCCAACTTTTTTCTATTTACAGACATTGTTCAGATTTCTATCTTCGAAAATCAAAATTCCTTTTTTTTCATAATATGAACCGAAAGATAATAAGAACCCACATATATTCCAAGTGCCAACAGACCTGCTCCTAACAATAAGAATATGTTTTGATTCAATGATAAATTCATTTTTTCCTGGATTATCTGATTTGATGTTGTCGTCTGAGTCAACGCAAACACACACAAGATAATACCCATTAATACAAAGGTAAAAATACGTCCTTTTTCATTTCCAAACTTTATACGGATAGCAATAAAAAAGCTTAAATATATAATAATTGTTATCAGATTCATGAAGAATGATATCCAAACTTCTTCCAGTTGTACCGGTTCTTTTTGTATATAAAATACCAGTGTTGCAACTCCTCCTGATACCAACCAGCTACCCATACCAAGCAATAGCCCTAATACATATTTTTCAAATACATAACCTGACCGGGTCATTGGCAGACAAAACAGATATCCATATCCATGGTCATATTCATCATAACTAATGGTATTTACAACCAAGGTAGCACAGAAAAAGCTGAAATACGCATTTATATAAATAACATTCACACCGCTTACTATCATAATCAAGGCAATAATCACAAGTAAGCCAATGAATTTTGCCTGATTTTTTAATAACAACAAATCCTTTATCATTAATCCTTTCATACTCGCTCACCTCGAATCATTAATGTAATTACATCGTCTATCGTACCTTTTTCTGCTACCAGCTCCGGTGCATTTTCTTTATAGTATTGTATTTTGTTGGTCAAACAGCTATATCCATATGCATCTTTCTTTTTCTTTAAGATATACCGTTTCTCCAACATATGATATTGGTTTTCCGTTACCTTTAAGGTTCCGTAATCACTAAGCAGGACATCTGTATCTTCATGTAATATAATTTTGCCATCTGAAATCATATATAAGTCATCACAAAGATGTTCTAAATCACTGGAAATATGGGAACTAATTAGAATTGAGCGATTTCCCGGTTCCATATAATCCCGCAACAAATCCAACATTTCTTCTCTTGTGATTACATCCAATCCAACCGTTGGTTCATCCAATATTAACAATCTTGCATCATGAGACATTGCCAACAACAGATGAAGTTTTGCACGCATACCCGTTGAAAACTCCTTAATGGGCTTTTTCATCGGTAATTTAGACTGTTCGCAACGATTCCGGAACTCTGCCTTTTGAAACTTTGGATACATTTGTGACATAATCCGGTAAATATCTTCAACTGTAAAATAACCACTAAATCCGG
Source organism: uncultured Clostridium sp. (assembly GCA_945946715.1). Lineage (GTDB taxonomy): Bacteria > Bacillota > Clostridia > Lachnospirales > Lachnospiraceae > CAG-632. The sequence goes on from CAMEWU010000152.1 coordinate 2,823, forward strand.
AATCTGCCAGTACAACACCTAAGTCCTGTTTATCAGATGCACTAAGTTCCTCTATATTTTTGCCATGAATTTGAATAGATCCGCTATCCGTGGATATCAGTCCCAAAATTGCCTTTAATGTTGTACTTTTTCCTGCACCATTTGGTCCTACAAATCCGGTAATCTGTCCCACCGGCACTTCCAGTGAACAATTTAATTGAAAATTCCCATATTGTTTTGTAATTGTATCCACCTTTAACATCATATCAAATCCTCCAATACCAGTTGATATAATTCTGTTAATTCCTGTTGATTCATTCCACAGCTTCTACCCTTTCGTACTGCTTCCTCAAAAAGCTGCTCCACTTCCTTCTTTTTTTCCTCCAGCATAAGTTCCTGATTTGCACTGGTAACAAAACTTCCCTTACCATGTACCGTCAAAATGAATCCTTCCCGTTCCAGTTCATCGTATGCTTTTTTTACAGTCAAAGCACTCACCTTTATTTCTTTGGATAATGTCCGGACAGACGGCAGCATATCATCTTCATTCAACTCTCCCTTCATAATTTTCTCTTTAATCTGAATCATAATCTGCTCGTAAATCGGTTGAAGGGAGGAGTTATTAATAATAATTGTCATGAAATCCTCCTTAAATACTTTATTACTCGGTAGTTGTATATCTCCCGCTCTTTTATAAACAGTATATAACAGCATATAACTGTTGTCAACTGTTTTATACTGTTTGTTTTGATGAATTTAAAAAAGAAAACAGCACCAAAGTACTGTTTTCTATATTCACTCTATCCTCTTTAACGTTTCCTGTATTGCCTGATAAGCTTCCTCCGGTGTAGCACAATCCTGCGTTGCCAGTTCCATAGGACAAAAGCCTGTACCACTGCGATTTTTAATGGCCGGTACAATCAACTCTGCTTCTATTGGAACTCTATACTGTACAAAGATATCGGCCGCAGGCTGACTCATAACAGATGCATATACCTGTTTCACTCCCAAAAGTATATACAAAAATGCAGTCGCTCTTCCTACCACCTTATCAGCTGCCGAAAAACCTTCCAACTCTATATTTTGGGATAACCAATTCATCAATGGCTTTACTCCTCGTTCCCGACTTGTGTATTGCATTTTGCCTTTACAAAGAACACAGGTATATCCACCGGAACTTAACTGATCTTTTGCTTTCTGAATATCATTCATATCTTTGACTATGCTCCACACGATAAACAATCAATGGAAGCAAGCTCCACTGAAGTGCCAGTCCCGGAATGCCAACTGCAATGCTGGTCCAGATAACTGAAACCGGAAGAGCTGCAATACCGAATACTTCTACTGCCAGCCAAATGGCAATTGCACGAATCCCGCGTCCTGCTACCTGTGCAATTACTACCTTACAAATCGTAGGCATTTTTACTGTTCGAAGCAAACCGGCACATAATCCATAGATACATAACTCAAGCATCATAAATGGCAGCATTCCGGCTTTTGGCATGCCGGACAGTGCAAAACTTGCCAAAGGACCTAACAGACCGGCAACAGCACCTGCATATGGCCCTGCCAACAATCCAACCAACAAAATCGGGAGATGCATCGGTAAAAAAGTTTCCCCAAGTGCAGTTCCTAATCCGGATACTGCTCCCATTACATGAAATAGCTGTGGTACTACCACAGCTGCTATAATAGCTGCTATCGTTGCAAGTGCCTGCGTCTTAATGGAAAGCCGAGCTGGCATTACTGTCTTAGTCATAGTCTGATTCGTCATAATGATTATCCTCTCTTTCGTCTGATATATGCGTTCTTTTCATTCTTACGCTTTCATTATATAATAGTTCTTTCTTTCAGTCACTCTGTTTTTGCTGCCTGAGCTTTTTTGTATTCTTTCTTTTTGCCCGAAATAATAAAATAAAAGATGAAACATCTTACATAACCATGACTAATGTACCGGCTCCAATCAAAATACAGCCAATCACAGATTTGACTGTAAAATCTTCATGTAAGAATACAAAGGCTAATATTAATGTCAAAATCACACTTAGTTTATCGATTGGTACAACCTTTGAAACGTCCCCCATCTGTATCGCCTTATAATAGCACAACCAGGACGCCCCTGTTGCCAATCCGGATAAAATCAGGAACAGCCAACTCTTTTTACTAATATCCTGTATTCCACTTTGGACATGGGTAATAAATACCATAGCCCATGCCATAATTACAACGACTACTGTTCGAATCGCTGTTGCCAAATTTGAATCCACACCATCAATTCCTATTTTTGCCAGTATGGATGTTAGTGCCGCAAATACTGCAGACAATAATGCAAATACAAACCACATTGTTTTATCCCCTATTCATTTACTAATGTTAGCATGTACTATCCAGCCACTTAGCAACACCATCTTCATCATTTGATGAAATAATTGCAGTAGCATATTTTTTTAAATCCTCATGAGCATTTTGAACAGCATAGCTTTCATCAGCCAGTTCAAACATATCAATATCATTTTTACCATCACCAAAAACAATTAATTTCTCGCATTTCAACAATCCTTGTAATTGTTTTATCGCATTTGACTTGGAAGCAGCTATAGGCATAATCTCAAGCCATTGTTCATTCGTATAAATATCTGTCTGATAAACGCAATGAAAATTATTTTTATATTTATCATATAACGGCTTAAGTTTCTCCGGTTCATCTATACAAGTAATATAAAAAATATCTCCCA
>CAMEWU010000153.1 GCA_945946715.1 uncultured Clostridium sp.
GGCTTATTATCAATCGGTTCACCTAATACATTGAACATTCTACCCAGTGTATTCTCTCCAACCGGCACCATAATCGGATTTCCGGTTGCGACAGCGTCCATACCACGAACCAGACCGTCTGTTGGTCCCATGGCGATACATCTTACTGTATCATCACCCATATGCTGGGATACTTCAACAGTCAGAATCTCGCCGTTCTTTCGTGTAATCTGGATTGCATCATTAATCTCCGGAAGCTCACCCTCCGCAAATTGGATATCCAGTACGGCACCGATAATCTGGGTAATTTTACCTATATTCTTATCTGCCATTCCATTCTCCTTTTCTCATTTTATTAACTGATTGCCTCAGAACCGGCAATAATCTCTGTCAATTCCTGTGTAATAGAAGCCTGTCTTGCCCGATTGTACTTCAAGGACAAGTCTGCAATCATGTTATCTGCATTGGTAGTCGCAGAATCCATCGCCTGCATTCTGGCACCATTTTCACTTGCCAATGCTTCTATAAATGCACCGTATAACAGATTGCCAATGTATTTCGGAATCAAAATATCCAATGCTTCCTCTGCTTCCGGTTCATAATTCATTAATACCGTATTATCATCTTCTTCCTCAGCCGGAAGTTCATCGATATTCAGTGGAAGAAGCCTAATCAGCTTTGCTTCCTGGGATACCGTATTCTTAAAGTTGGTATATGCCATATAGATTTCCCCAACTTCACCCTTGGTATAGGATTCCAGTACCCGGTTACTGATATCAATGGCATCTTTATATAATGGTTCATTAATTGCTTCGGAATCGTCTTCTACAATCTTGTAGCCTCTTCTTGCCAGGCCTTCTGCACCCTTTCGTCCCACTGCATAGATGTCCACATCGGAAGGTGCAAATCCGGTTCCAATTACCTCCTTAATTACATTGGAGTTGTAACCGCCAGCCAGACCCTTATTAGAAGTAATGACAATCATTGCCTTCCGCTTACTTCCATTATCAATCAGATATGGGTGCTCCATATGTTCTGTCTTCGATAGAATGGAGCATATAGTCTTATATAATGCATGAAAATATGGCTTGTTACGTTCTGCTCTTGCCTTCGCCTTCTGAAGCTTGACGGTGGCAACCAGTTTCATGGCTTTGGTTATCTGCTGCGTACTGGTGACGCTTTCTTTCCTTCGCTTTATGTCACGCATGGATGCCATAATTCGTCACCTCCATTATTTGAACTCAGCCTTAAATTCCGTAATTGCTTTTACCAATTGTTCCTCTAATGCATCATCCAGCTTCTTATTGGTACGGATGGTTTCAAAAATCTCAGGATACTTGGTGTCAATGAAATCAAAGAGTTCTTTTTCGAATCTCTGAATCTCATCCACTTCAATATCCAGCAGATATTTCTTGGTTGCAGCATAGATAATAACTACCTGACGCTCAACCGGCATTGGTGCATACTGTGGCTGCTTTAACATTTCCTTGATACGTTCACCCTGTGCCAGCTTCTCCTTGGTATCTGCATCCAATTCGGAACCAAACTGGGAGAATGCTGCCAATTCCCGATACTGTGCTAATTCTACACGAATCGGAGCTGCAATTTTCTTCATAGCCCCAATCTGAGCGGAACCACCTACACGGGATACAGAAAGACCTGCATTTACCGCCGGACGGAAACCGGCATTGAACATCTCTGTTTCCAGATAAATCTGTCCGTCTGTAATGGAAATTACATTCGTAGGAATGTAAGCAGATACGTCGCCTGCCTGTGTTTCAATAATTGGAAGTGCGGTTAAAGAACCGCCGCCTAATTCATCGGATAATCTGGCTGCACGCTCTAACAAACGGCTGTGCAGATAGAATACATCACCAGGATAAGCCTCACGGCCTGGTGGTCTACGAAGTAATAAGGAGAGTGTACGATATGCGGTTGCATGCTTGCTTAAATCATCATATACAACCAATACATCCTTTCCTTCCTCCATCCATTCTTCACCAATGGCACAACCTGCGTATGGTGCAATATACTGTAATGGAGCCGGTTCTGATGCGGTGGAAGCTACGATAGTGGTATAATCCATAGCACCATATTCCGTTAATGTTTTAACAATGGATGCAACCGTAGACGCTTTCTGTCCGATTGCAACATAAATACAATTTACGCCCTGTCCCTTCTGGTTGATAATCGTGTCGATTGCAATCGCTGTCTTACCTGTCTGACGGTCACCAATGATTAACTCACGCTGACCTCTTCCAATTGGAACCATGGCATCAATTGCCTTAATACCGGTCTGCAGTGGTGTATCAACGGATTTACGACTGATAACACCGGATGCTACACGTTCAATCTGTCTCGTCTTTGTGGTCTGAATCGGACCCTTGCCATCAATTGGCTGACCCAATGCATTGACAACACGTCCAAGCATGGCATCGCCAACCGGAACCTCAACTCCTCGTCCGGTAGTTTTTACTGTGCCCCCTTCATTGACATTGCTGGTATTACCAAGCAATACTGCACCAACATTGTCAACCTCTAAGTTCATGACCATTCCATATACATCATTTGGGAATGCCAGCAGTTCACCCTGCATGGCATTTTCCAAACCATGAATACGAACAATACCATCTGCCACCTGAATAACCGTACCCACATCAGCAGTTTCCAAATGCACAGAATAATTCTTAATCTGCTCTTTGATGACAGAACTAATCTCTTCTGGTCTTAAATTCATGGAGCCTCGGCACCTTCTTTCTATCTTATTCTATCCTTGAGAGAGTGCTGCGGACATTCTCTCTAATTGTCTTTTAATGCTGCTGTCTACCACCCGGTCCTCGATTCGGATAATCAATCCGCCAATCAAAGCTGCATCCACCGTATAATGCATTTCCATGCTTTCATAATTTGTGGTAGCAATCAGCCGCTGTTCAATCTTCTGCTTTTGCTCTGCGGTCAGCTCCATAGCGGAGGTCACAGATGCAATTCCGATTTTTTTATATTCTTTTATTTTGCCAATGACATACTTACATATATCTGACAATTCACTGCTTCGATCATTCTTTACAACAATCAGCAGCGTTCCCATAACCGCATCGCTGACTTTTCCTTGAAAAATGTTCTGCATCAGCTTTAGCTTATCTTCCTTCAGAACTTCCGGATGCACCAGTAATTGTTCCAGTTCTTCATTCTCACTCAGAACCTGTACCAGCCCGGTCAGCTCCTCCAGTATGGAATCCACCTGCTGCTGTTCCACTGCCAGCTCAAAGAGTGCATCGCCATAAGTAGAATTTACCTGCTTAGCCATGTTTCATCACCCATTTCCTTCAAGGTTTCTTCCAGTAAAGCATTCTGCTGCTCTTCACTTAAAGAAACTGCTACAATCTTTGCTGCCATTGCTGTTGCAACCTGAATGATTTCCTGTCGGATTTCATCCTGCGCTTTTGCTTTTTCAAGTTCTATTTCCTGATTTGCACGGTTCTTGACTCTGACTGCCTCTTCATTGGCTTCCTCAATGATATCATTCTCCCGTTTCTTTGCCTTTTTCCGTGCTTCACTTAAGATATCCTGTACCTCAGCGTCTGCAGACTGAATCTTACTGTCATATTCATCCTTCAACTTTGCCGCTGTTTCCTTATCCTTTTTTGCACTTTCGATATCATTCTTAATCCGCTCTGTCCGGTTGTTTAAAAGCTTCTTTACCGGTTCAAATAACACATAGGAAAGAAAACCAAACAAAATGAAGAGTGCAATTCCCTGAAGTACAATATCTGCTGCCAACTGTGCATCCAGTCCAAATATACGTCCTTCCAGCACCGCAACCGTACTGCTCATTATGCATGTATCTAACACGTCTTAGCCTCCTTTCTGCTAATTTCAGGAATCACTTCCTGCTACAGCTTCAGGAATCTGTTTAATAAAGGATTTGCATAGAATAACAATAATGCAATAACCAGACCATACAAACCGGTGGTCTCGGCTACGGCCTGTCCAAGTAACATGGTTGACATGATATCACCCTTTGCACCCGGATTCCGTCCTACCGCTGATGCACCGTGACCGGCTGCAATACCCTGACCAATACCAGGACCCACACCGGCAATCATGGCAATACCGGCACCAATTGCGGAACATGCTAAAATTAAACCTTCGTTTGTGATTTGACTCATTCTAAAATTCCTCCATTTTCATTTAATTACTAATTACTTTCTATTTTATTGGTAATAAATACCATAGTCAGCATCGTAAATACATATGCCTGAATTGCTCCGGAAAACAAATCCAGATATACATGTAAAAATGCCGGGATACCGATTTTTGCAAAAATCGGCATCAGCGTATAATACAATGTAATCATAACAGTACCTGCCATGATATTACCATATAAACGCAATGACAAAGACACCACTGTTGCAACCTCGCCAATCAGATTAATCGGGAAAAACAGGAAAATCGGTTCAAATAAGCTGGTAAAGGCTCCCCATTTGTTCCACTTAATATTATTGTACTGAATCATTACAACAGAAATTATTGCCAGACATAGTGTTGTACCATAATCTGCCGTAGGCGGACGTAGTCCAACCAGACCCGATATATTACATAAGAATATCAGCAGAATGACTGTTCCTATATAATTCACATAGCACTTTGTACCATGCTTTCCCATGGAACCATGGACATATTTTTGCAGCATCTCCACCAAAAGCTCTACTACATTCTGAAAGCCTCTGGGAATCTCTTCTGCATGCATAATCTTATATCGGGCTGCTAATGCAAAAATCACAATCCCTAAGATTATAATCAGCTCACAGACATGGGTTGTTGTAATATATACCGTCTGTCCAAAGAACTTATACGGAATTAATTCATGAATAAAGAAGTCAACTGTCTTCTCATCTGTCAATACCATCTGCATAGTGCCAACGCCTGCTACCATACTTAAGGCATTGGCCGCTACATTCACCATACGTTCACCTTCTTTCCTTAAAGATTTTTGAGGTAATGTATTTATTTATCAGCGGCTGTAGAAATGCCGAGATTTTCATGCCAAATATCATAATGATTACTGCAATTACACTGATTTGCGGAGCCAGAATAGCCACCACCAGAATTGCAAACATAATCACATATCGTAAAATGCTGTTACGCAGCCCATACTTGGTTGCTGCATCATGGTCCATATCCAACGCCTTCTCCAAGGTCAGATACATATGGCAGATTAAAAAAACCACACTGATATAACCTACCAGAATTCCCAAAGTGTAGTTTAATCGGTTTTCTACCAGAATTAAACCTGCTATTTCTACGATAATTCCATATAACAAGGCACCAATCAGTAAATCCCTAACCGTCGGATCCAGTCGTTTTAACATCCTGATTCTCCTTCTTCCTCTCTTCATCCTCCAGGGAAGTCTGCTCCTCTTTCGATGAAATAAATTGCTTAATTAAGGAATAAACTGCCCGATAACCGCCTGCCACTCCAAGAATTAAAAATACAACAAATGTATGGGTTCCAAAGCGATTATCAATAAAATAACCAATTAGTC
>CAMEWU010000154.1 GCA_945946715.1 uncultured Clostridium sp.
AACGGCTGCGAAGCATAGTTTCTACAGTATTGATATCTACACCTGGTTTCAATACTAATAAGATTACATCTTCCATACATTGAAAAGCATATACTTCCGGGAGAGAACTTACATAATCAATAACATCGATTTTAAATTGCTGACCACTCTCTTCAGAGTGAATCCATTCGTTCATCTGTGGAAAAGTAAGTACAATCAATCCAAAATCTTCGTTTTTACTATACATTTGCTTAACGTACTGTAAAAATGCTGTTTCATTAAACAGACCCGTTTCCCTGTCCCGATTGGTTTCCGGATTTTCCAAAATCAAATACACTACCATCACACCAATCGCACCGGCAAAACCTACAATTAGTATGCGGTTATCAATGAATTGTATAAGAGCTGCAATCATCCATAAAACTACCCAAGTCATAACAGCACTTCTTCGTTTTGGATTCATCTTATTTTTAGAACGAAGTATTACATAGGTAATAATCATTAAATACAAAAAGCAGAAAACATAGGTAGCCATAACACTTGGCCCATAGGTATACATATTGTGCTTATCAGAAGGTTCCTTCTTAATTGGTAATGCAAAAATAACTATAAGTTCAAAAATTGTTAGAAGATATAAGATTCGTTCTCTTCTGAAATAACGGCTATTTTGATTGAAAATATCAATATAGACATATAATAAGCCATAAAGTGCAACTAATACTAAAGTAGAAATGTAGGTTTTACATATCAAATTTACAATAATTTCAGGAAGAACATCATTGTAATATAAGGCAATCAAAGAACAGATATCCATTGCCAAACCAACAGCTACCATGATTAATAGACGTAAAAACGCCTTTTCTGTATTCAGATTGATTTTCTTCTGCCGTGTATAAATAAAGATAATTACTAAGAGAATTATCAAACCACAGCATTGTACACGTATATTCATTCGTTCCTCCGTTAGTAAATGGATTCGATTATCAATTGGTTTTATATTCTAACTCTTTCTTGCAGGTTTCTAATAGTTCCTTTGCTTCCGGTACAATTCCAAGCTTATTGCCAACTTTTATTACATATTCAAGATTGAGTTTGGCATTTTCATAATCTTTTTCCTTCATATCCAGAAGTGCCAGATTCATCCGAAACCGCACCTTATTGATACAGGTTTCCTTCTGATTTAGCAATAAATGATTTATTAACTTTCTTGCTTTTGCATCTTTTTCATCCCATAGTAATTCATACATGTTGATAAATTGCAGTATTCTGTTATAATCCTGCTTCATAGCTTTGCCACGGGCTTTAGCACAAAGAATTTCCATTTCAAACTTCGCCTTGTCAAAAATTGCCCGGTCTTCCCTATATCTGGCATAAGCAGCAACGCAAAGCAATCGAAGGGGTTCCATATGTATTTGCTTCTTGTTCAGCATTACTTGACTTAAATATTCCATACCTTCTTCCATTCGTTCCGGTATGAATCGACAACACTGAGCTTTTGACAACAAAAATGCATTTCTGGCTTTTCCTTTTTTATCATTTTGCTCCCAAAGATTATAGATATCATACATTTTAATTGGGTCACAATCCATAAATAAAACACCTTCCAATTGCAGGGAATTGTAACGCCCAATGATTGGTAGCACAACCTTGGCATACAGTATAAGTATTACAAGCATGATTACAGTATAAAGAAGCAGTATTAAAACAAGTAATGGCTGATTCTGCTCTTCACGGAAAAAACCATAATGTTCTATCTGTAAAAATATTTGACATATTATAAAAATAATAGCAATAACAATCCCCAAAGAAACAGTCTTACCTATAATATCATGGGCACGCAACTTTTTGACTGCTTCTTCCGGTGTATCGTTATAATATTTGCTATGTTTTTCATTCATAATCGAAACTCCATGTCTAAATCAAGACTAAAAACTATCTATTATCCTAAAAAATACTCTTAGGTGTCTTTTCAATCGGGCGATATCCCTGTTCCGCCAATTCCTGAATGATTGCCTGCTTATGCTCCGGTCCAAATGCTTCCATGGTAATTACAAGTTCTACTGCACTGTTCCGGTTCAGACTGACAAACTGGTTATGCTCCAGACGAATGATATTTCCCTGTGCTTTTGCAATAACAGAGGAAACGTTCATTAATTCACCCGGCTTGTCCGGTAATAATACGGATACTGTAAAAATGCGGCTGCGGGCAATCAGACCATGCTGAACAACGGAAGCAAGGGTAATCACATCCATATTACCGCCACTGATAATGCTGACAACTTTCTTATCCTTAACATTCAGATGCTTTAATGCAGCTACCGTCAATAAACCGGAATTCTCAGCTAACATCTTATGATTTTCAATCATATCTAAAAATGCAACAATTAATTCGGAATCTTCTACTGTTATAATATCATCTAAATTCTTCTGTAAATACGGGAATATCTTACTACCTGGTGTCTTTACAGCAGTACCGTCAGCAATGGTATCTACTCCCGGTAAAGTTGTTACTTTCCCTATCTTCAATGATTCCTGTAAGCAGTTGGCACCTGCCGGTTCCACGCCAATCACTTTTATATTCGGATTTAACATCTTTGCAAAGGTGGATACACCGGTAGCCAGACCACCCCCACCAACAGGAACTAAAATATAATCAACGGTTGGTAGTTCTTTGATTACTTCCATGGCAATAGAACCTTGTCCGGTTGCTACATCTAAATCATCAAATGGATGAATAAAGGTATATCCCTTATCTTCTGCCAGTTCTAATGCATAGGCACAGGATTCATCATATACATCTCCGTAAAGGATTACTTCTGCACCATAGGACTTGGTACGATTTACTTTAATCAATGGTGTTGTAGTCGGCATAACAATCGTTGCCTTTACACCATAGGCTTTTGCGGCATAAGCCACACCCTGTGCATGATTTCCGGCTGAAGCTGTAATCAGTCCTTTTGCCCGTTCTGCATCGGATAAGGTGCTGATTTTATAGTAAGCACCTCGAATCTTATATGCACCGGTCAGCTGCATATTTTCCGGTTTCAAATATACTTTATTACCTGTCTGGTTACTGAAATATTCACTATATACCAGATTGGTTGGTAATACAACACGTTGTACAATGTTATAAGCCTCTTCAAATTTTTCCAAACTAAGTTCTGTTACTGCCATATATCTTCATCCTCCTCGATAAGCATTTCAACTTCTGAACGCACATCCATATCTGCAAATAATGCTTCAACATAATGGGATGGGTCAAACCGTTGCAAATCATCAATTTTCTCACCGACACCAATGTATTTTACCGGTACGTCCAATTCTGATTGAATTGCAATGGCAATACCACCTTTGGCAGTGCCATCTAATTTTGTCAAAATAATACCGTTTAAGTCGGTAACCTCACTGAACTGTCTCGCCTGCTCTAACGCATTTTGTCCGGTAGAACCATCTAAGACAATCAAGGTCTCGCAATGTGCTTCCGGATATTCTTTTTCAATGATTCGCCGCATTTTTGCAAGCTCATCCATCAGATTCTTTTTGTTGTGGAGACGTCCTGCTGTGTCGCAAAGGAGAATATCTACATTTCTGGCTTTTGCTGCCTGTACTGCATCATACACAACCGCAGCCGGATCTGAGCCTTCCTGTTGTGCAATGATGTCTACACCTGCCCGCTCTGCCCAGGTCTTTAACTGGTCGATGGCTGCAGCCCGGAAGGTATCCCCTGCCGCCATCATAACCTTTTTACCACGCTTCTTATATTGAGCTGCTAATTTACCAATGGATGTGGTCTTTCCAACACCATTGACACCGATAATCAGCATAACGGTCTTTTGTTCTTCAAAATCATAGGCAGAATCATCCACCATCATTTGATCACGAATAATGTTATTCAACAATTCTCGACATGGCTCCACTTCCTTGATTTTGTATTCTTTTACACGTCGTTTTAAGTCCTCAATAATCTTATCTGTAGTTTCCAAACCTAAATCCGCCATAATCAGAACCTCTTCCAGTTCATCATAGAAATCATCATCCAGTTCTGAATGTCCATGAAAAATCTGATTTAAGCTTTCTGTCAACTGATTTCGGGTTTTTGTTAACCCACTTACCAGTCTCTTAAAGAAGCCATGCTCCTTTTCCGGCTTAGATTCAGCCGTTTCTTCCGGTTCTGATTCGTTCTCTGGTGTTCTTTCAGTTGATTCTACACTTTGTTCCGAAACTTCCACAGATTCTGACTCTGTCAGTTGTTCCTCGAACTCCTTATTCTTTTTGAATTTGTCAAATAAGCCCATTTTTATGCCTCCTGATTCATATCATTTCTGTTTCGCAAAACAGCGCGTAATTCCTTGAACCGTTCTTTCCATTCCTTTGTAATTCGATAGGAATCACAAATCTTTTGAATTGCTTTCCCGTTAATATAATAAGTTAAGTTATTTGTTTTCATCCATTCATATACTGCGTCAGATTCTTCAATGGCTAATTCTGCAATTAACCATGCTTCTCCCATTTGTACATAGTAATGCGAATGATTTTGCATAAGTGGTAACAGAGTTGTCGCATGTCCTCTTCCAAGCTTTGAAATGAATAACACATAGCCCCAGCGTACAATAAAAGGATCCTCAGATTTGATATATTCCTTTGCATATGACACTGCCACATCAAAATCCAAATCTGCCACATACTTAATCAATTCATCCGTATGCCACCAATCCTCAAACAACAAATTGTTATGTATAAAAATCATACGTTCCGTTACATCTTTCATCTGTTGTAATGTAACATAGTAATAGATTCGGTGAAATTGCTGTTCCGTTAAGACATATTCGCGCAATGCGGATACATCTGCCTGTTCTTTAACATATTTCTTAATCAATGTATCAACGTCTTTTGTCTTGTAGTTTTGTGGCAATGCATCAATATCCTTTTGTATCTGTTGCTTTGTAAGTTTCAAACTTCACAATCCTCCTGCATTTATCCTTTATTTATGAGTAGTATGCTTTTTTTTAACCATTTGTACAACAAATGCTATAACTGATACAACTAAGAATCCCACAGTGTAATTGATAAAAATATCTCTATATGCGGTACTTGCAAGTTCCTCTGTGAATCCTCTTAAGAAAACATACAGGAAAGTCAATGTCATAGTCGGAATATAAACAACAACAGCTTTAACAAAGAAATTCTTAATCCTCGTATATCTTATTAATGCATATGCTGTAACAATAATAAATGTAACAACAGCCCTATCAAGTTCATGCCAATTACCCGATGGGTCTTCAAAAATTCCCAAAGATAAATAATGTATGCTGCTTACAATCGTAGCAACCGTATACAAACCGCAATATATAAACAATACATCCTTTAACCATTTATTCCATATATTCTTCATCAAATAACTCCTCCATTTTTATCATATGGAATTATATCGCAATATAAACATGCAATCAATGTAATAACTTTTAGTTTTCGTGTGTCACAAATTATGGTTTAACGTAGGTATCTACAACCGCGGTTTCGAGGATATAGGTCC
>CAMEWU010000155.1 GCA_945946715.1 uncultured Clostridium sp.
GATAACTCCCTCTAATACGTCCCATACTTCCTTCTCTACTCTGTCTACCATCTTCTTTGCACTCTTGATATTGTGTGCAGTTCCGTTGGCAACTAATTCCTTCATTACAAACGGCTTGAATAACTCAATAGCCATTTCCTTTGGCAGACCGCACTGATAAATCTTCAGCTCCGGTCCTACAACGATAACAGAACGTCCGGAATAGTCAACACGTTTTCCTAACAGATTCTGACGGAAACGTCCCTGCTTACCCTTTAACATATCAGACAAGGACTTTAATGCACGATTACCAGGACCCGTTACTGCACGTCCACGTCTACCATTATCAATCAGAGAATCCACTGCTTCCTGTAACATTCTCTTTTCATTTCGAACGATAATGTCCGGAGCACCTAACTCCAACAATCTCTTTAAACGATTGTTACGATTAATAATCCGTCTGTATAAATCATTTAAATCAGAGGTAGCAAACCGTCCACCATCCAACTGAACCATAGGACGGATATCCGGTGGAATAACCGGTACTACATCCAAAATCATCCATTCCGGTTTGTTATGAGAAGAACGGAAGGCCTCTACAACCTCTAAACGCTTAATAATCTTTGCACGCTTCTGACCGGTAGAATTCTTAAGCTCTTTACTTAATTCCTCGTAGTCCTTTTCCAAGTCAATTGCCTGCAATAATTCCTTAATGGATTCTGCGCCCATACCTGCACGGAATGAACCATAACCAAACTTCTCTTCTGCATCCCGGTATTCCTTCTCAGATAAAACATCTTTGTATTTCAAATCTGTCTCACCCGGATCCAGTACAATATAGGACGCAAAGTATAATACTTTCTCTAATTCTCTTGGTGACTTATCTAACAACAGACCCATCCGGCTAGGGATACCCTTAAAATACCAGATATGTGAAACAGGAGCTGCCAGTTCAATATGTCCCATACGCTCTCTACGGACATTTGCCTTGGTAACCTCTACACCACATCGGTCACAGATAACACCCTTATAACGAACCTTTTTGTACTTACCACAGTGGCATTCCCAATCCTTACTTGGCCCGAAAATACGCTCGCAAAATAAACCGTCCTTTTCCGGTTTTAAGGTTCTATAATTGATTGTCTCCGGCTTCTTTACTTCACCATGAGACCACTCTCTAATCTTATCAGGAGAAGCTAACCCAATCTTAATGGAGTCAAAGTTAATTGGCTGGTCTACTTCTTGATTATTCATATTTGACATCTCGTAGTACTCCTTCCATTATTATTCTTCTGAACCATCATAGTCCATATCATCCACGTAGTCATCTTCTTCATCTGCCTCGTCGATGTATTCACCCTGTTCATCAACCTGATTATAACCATCATATTGATTATATTCATCGTTGCTCTTCATATCATCGCCTTCAATCATAGGACGTAAGTTCTCGTCTCCATAGTTGATGGTTTCACTGAATTCCACCTCTTCATTATTTTCGTCATATACCTTAACATCTAATGCAAGAGACTGTAATTCTTTTAATAATACCTTAAAGGATTCCGGAATACCAGGTTCTGGGATATTATCACCTTTAATAATTGCTTCATAGGTCTTAACACGTCCCACAACATCATCAGACTTTACAGTTAAGATTTCCTGCAAGGTATAAGAAGCACCATAGGCCTCTAATGCCCAAACTTCCATCTCACCAAACCGCTGTCCACCAAACTGTGCTTTACCACCTAATGGCTGCTGGGTTACCAGAGAGTAAGGACCGGTAGAACGGGCATGAATCTTATCGTCTACCAAGTGATGCAGCTTCAGGTAATGCATGAAACCAATGGTAACAGGTCCGTCAAATTCCTCACCGGTACGTCCATCACGAAGTTGAACCTTACCGGTACGATTAATTGGAACACCCTTCCACTCACTTCTATGGTCACGATTCTCATACAGATAATCTAACACTTCATCATTCAAGCTGTTGCCCCATTTTTCCTTGAACGTATCCCACTCTTCATTTGCATAATCATTTGCAATTTCCAGAGTTTCCATAATTTCTTCCTCGTTCGCACCATCAAATACCGGAGTACTAATCTTAAAGCCTAATACATTAGCAGCAAGACTTAAGTGTGTCTCCAATACCTGTCCGATATTCATACGGGAAGGTACACCCAATGGATTCAATACGATATCCAAAGGTCTTCCGTTTGGCAGGAACGGCATATCTTCTACCGGTAAAATGCGGGAAACAACACCCTTATTACCATGACGACCAGCCATCTTATCACCAACAGAAATCTTTCTCTTCTGAGCAATATATACACGAACGGATTTATTCACTCCCGGTGGAAGTTCATCTCCATTCTCTCTTGTAAACACCTTTGTGTCCATAACGACACCAAATGCACCATGTGGTACACGAAGGGAAGTATCACGTACTTCTCTTGCCTTTTCACCAAAGATTGCACGTAACAATCTTTCTTCTGCGGTCAGTTCTGTTTCTCCCTTTGGAGTTACTTTACCAACCAGAATATCTCCGGCACGTACCTCTGCACCAATACGGATAATACCATTTTCATCCAAATCCTTTAATGCATCGTCACTTAATCCGGCTAAATCTCTGGTAATTTCTTCCTGACCTAATTTTGTATCTCTGGCTTCTGCTTCATACTCTTCAATATGAACAGAAGTATATACATCATCCTGAACCAGACGCTCACTTAATAATACCGCATCCTCGTAGTTATAACCTTCCCATGTCATGAAACCGATTAATGGATTCTTACCAAGTGCAATCTCACCACCGGAAGTAGATGGTCCATCTGCGATTACCTCACCGGCTTCTACCTTATCACCCTTGCAGACAATCGGCCGCTGATTCATACAGTTACCCTGATTGCTTCGAGCAAACTTAATAACATGATAGGTATCTTTGGTTCCATCCTCACAACAGATTACAATTTCCTTGCTGGATGACTTTTCAACTACACCTGCATGCTTTGCAACAATACATACACCTGAATCCACTGCTGCTTTTGCTTCCATACCGGTACCAACAATTGGTGATTCTGTACGCAGAAGCGGTACTGCCTGACGCTGCATGTTGGAACCCATCAAGGCACGGTTCGCATCATCATTTTGCAGGAACGGAATCATGGATGTTGCTACAGAGAACACCATCTTTGGTGATACGTCCATCAAGTCTACCTTATTCTTAGGGAATTCAGAAGTTTCTTCTTTGAAACGACCGGCAACATTATTATTTATAAAATGTCCTTCTGCATCCAAAGGCTCATTTGCCTGTGCAACAACGAATTTATCTTCATCATCTGCAGTCAGATAAACAACCTCATCTGTTACGATTGGATTTTCCGGATCGCTCTTATCCAGTTTCCGGTATGGCGCCTCTACAAATCCATACTGATTAATTCTTGCATAACAAGCCAGAGAGTTAATCAAACCAATGTTAGGACCTTCAGGGGTTTCAATCGGACACATTCTACCATAGTGGGTATAGTGTACATCTCGAACCTCAAAACCGGCACGATCTCTGGAAAGACCACCAGGACCTAAGGCTGATAAACGTCTCTTATGTGTCAACTCAGACAATGGATTGTTCTGATCCATAAACTGTGATAACTGAGAACTTCCAAAGAACTCCTTCACAGCAGCCGTTACCGGCTTAATGTTAATTAAGGAAGACGCAGAAATTGTATCTGCATCCTGTGTTGTCATACGTTCCCGAACCACACGTTCCAGACGTGACAAACCAATCCGGTACTGATTCTGCAACAATTCTCCAACTGCACGAATACGACGATTGCCCAAGTGGTCAATATCATCCTGGTTACCAATTCCATACTCTAAGTGCATATTATAATTAATAGAAGCAAATATATCTTCTTTGGTAATGTGCTTTGGAATCAAATCTGAAATATTTTTCGCAATTTCTGATTTTAACTCTTCACCATTGAACTGTTCTAATAATTTCTTCAAAACCGGATAATATACTTTCTCAACAATACCTAACTCAGCAGGGTCAAAGTCTACATATCCAGCTAAATCTACCATCATGTTGGACAATACTTTTACATTCTTCTCTTCTGTTTGAACCATAACGTATGGAACAGCTGCATTTTGGATGTCATTTGCCAATTCCTGCGTAACTGTATCACCAGCAGAAGCAATGATTTCACCTGTTGTACTGTTCACTACATCTTCTGTCAGTACATATCCAACAATCCGATTCTGTAATGCCAGCTTTTTATTAAATTTATATCTACCTACTTTTGCCAAATCATATCTCTTAGGGTCAAAAAACATGCTATTAATCAGACTTTCTGCACTTTCAACAGCTAACGGCTCACCTGGTCTGATCTTCTTATAAAGCTCTAACAAACCACTTTCATAATCTGTAGACGGATCCTTTTCGATACTTGCCAGAATCTTAGGTTCTTCACCAAACAAATCAATAATCTCTGCATTTGTTCCCACACCAAGAGAACGAATCAGAACCGTAATCGGCACTTTTCTGGTTCGATCTACACGTACAGAAAATACATTATTAGAATCTGTCTCGTATTCCAACCATGCACCACGGTTTGGAATTACGGTACAGGAATAAAGCTCCTTACCAATTTTATCATGACCAATTGCATAATAAATACCCGGAGAACGAACTAACTGGCTAACGATAACACGTTCTGCACCATTAATTACAAAGGTGCCGGTTTCTGTCATTAATGGCAAATCACCGATGAAAATGTCATGGGTACTCATTTCGTCTGTTTCTTTTTTGCGAAGTCGTACCGTAACTTTCAACGGAGCTGCATATGTTGCATCCCGCTCTTTACACTCCTCAATCGAATATTTTACATCGTCTCTGCATAACTGGAAGCCAATAAACTCCATGCAGTAACGACCGCTGACATCTTCAATTGGAGAAATGTCATCAAACGCTTCTTTCAAGCCGTCTGTCAGGAACCATTCATATGAGTTCTTCTGAACTTCAATCAGATTTGGCATATCAAGAACTTCATTACTTCTTGAATAACTCATTCTGATTCCTTTGCCTGATTTGATAGGATTAATCCTTGTTTTTTCCATTGCTGGTTTCACCCCTTGAACTAAAAGTATGGTAACTCTTGTCGTATCCCTACAACTACATGGGCAAACCGACCCACGATAGTCACGCTATAATATAATAGCACCGAAGTCAAGAGGTGTCAATAAGTTTTTTGTTCAAATTATGGTTCTAAAAAAGAAAAGGGCTCCTGCAATACTGCAAAAGCCCATGGTTTTGTCTATAAGGGATTCTATTACTTTAAGGTAACCTTAGCACCTTCAGCTTCTAACTTAGTCTTGATATCCTCAGCCTCAGCCTTAGAAGCACCTTCCTTTAACATCTTAGGTGCGCCATCAACTACGTCCTTAGCTTCCTTTAAGCCTAAGCCGGTAACTTCACGAACAACCTTGATAACCTTAACCTTGTTAGGACCAACTTCTGTTAACTCTA
>CAMEWU010000156.1 GCA_945946715.1 uncultured Clostridium sp.
ACCATCTTTCGACAGAAACTCCGGTACTGTCCAGTCTTTATTGACACTATAGGAAGCAGAATCTGTAAACTCCGGACAAGCGTCAGATGTCATCGTAACATTATTCTTATAATCGTGCCACTGGTATGGCTGATCAAAATCAGATTTAATCCTTGTAACAACCTGAATCGTTACGGTATCTGAGATATTACCCAATTCAAATACCAAACTACCATTCGTTACATTTGAACTACTTGCCAATGTACCATCGGTGCTGACAAATTCCATTTCTGCAGCATTAAACGTATCCGTTACAACTACATTATCCAAAGCTGCCTTATCCTGATTGACAGTTATCGTCCACCGGAAGGTTTTGGTAATCTTGTCATAATCTGCATTTCCAATACTCTTATCCAGAAAATTCACGCCGGTTACCCGTCCGGTTTGCGTAAAGTCACCGGAAACATTGCCACCTGTCAGCTTTGCAGTATTGGTATATTCACTTTGCTGTATATTTGCATCATTGACATAAGTACGATACGTAAGGGTAACTTTATCACTAAATGGATTTGGAAACGCAATAGTAAACTTATTATTTGCTGCATCTATTACAGGAATCAACCCACTGCCGCCTGTAATCTGAATACCGGAAGCCTCAGGCATAATCAATCCACTTCCTATAGTATCCGTATATGTAGCACCACCTATATCTAACTGCTCCGTATTCAAAACAACCGTCCAGTCAATATAATACTTTCCGGTGGCTTCATCAAACTGAACCTTATTAGAACCTGCTGATTTTGAAACCAGATTCGGGTTTATCCAGACACTGCCATCATCAGATACCGACTGATCTGTCGTGTCATCCGGATTAAACACAGCTGTATTGTTAATTGTATAATTCTTATTTTCTATGCTTCCACCAAATGCCGAATTATCATAACTGGTACAGAATAATACATTAATATCGTTTGATCCGGTACCTGTCAGCGATAAAGTGACTGTATCTCCACTCACAGAAGCAGCTACATTCCCATAGTTTCCCCACTGATTCTGGGAGATTTTTGGATATCCATCTACTGCTGCATAGGTCAAACCCGCAGGAAGTGCATCAACTATATCACCATCAATGCTGTCTCTGCCATTGGGTTTCAGATTGATATTCCATTCAATATATCGTTTTCCATCTGTTCCGGTTATAACATTACCACTCTTTGCTATTCCAATATCCTTTGGAGTATCCACTACTTCCGGTTTTGATGCAGGAAGTGTTTCAATATGAAAGGTAAAACTGCCATCCGATGCCGGGAATTCAACCTCTACCTGTTGATTTGCCTGATTAATATCACTGCTAAAACTTCCTTCAAACTGAACATAGAATGGTATATTGGTTTTATTTGCCACCACATCCTCATAAAACTGAAAATCCATGGTTCCATCATCTTTAATATACACTTTACCAATGGATTCACCTGCCTGATAAGTCAATTCATGCCAATCATTTACGTCAACCCGAACGGTACTTGGCAATGTATAGGTATACGTTGTTTGTCCATTTACCGCATTGCCATCTGCCAACATAAACTGAAGTTTCATGACGATATCAGAATCATAAGGTATATTAAATGTATCTTCCTGATTCATTTTAACTGTAGTATCATTTCCATTTTCATCCTTATATTGGGCAGTCAAATCAACAGCAGTCGGCTTAACAGTTGTTGAAGCATCCAGTAAATCCTTGTTTTCTTCCGATCTGGCAATCTTTATATCCATGGGAACCAACGTTGCTATAACCGCCACAACCATAAATATCGCCAAAGTCTGTCTCCATAATTTACTTCCTCTTATATTCCGCAAAAACCGTTTCATAGTATGTACCTCCTCTTTTCAACATCTATCTATATATATTCTGTATTTTCTTGACATTCAGGGCTTTTCTATATAAAAAAGATTATAGTAAACCCACTTTAAAATTATAATTAAGTTTACCATAATCTACTTACTTTTTCAATGTTTTCCAGCATTTGTCATTCCAGATTATTAAGTCATTTTTTAGTTTTTTCGTATTCTACAGCAGCCCAACTCTCCTTTGCAATTTTGACACTGGAGATTGGCATTACTAATGGAATAAAACCGTTCCGGATGAAGTAAATGGTTACCTTCCCAGATAATCACTACAATACCCGCTCCCAGCAACAAACTATAAGAAAAGAAGCCGGGTATAAATGCTATCGGCAGAATCAGCATGATTGTATCCCAGTTATAAATCCGGCATTGGGTGCAGCATCTGTTTTTCATCAGCACATCCCGAAACGGACACCAGATTAGAATACACACCAAGTCCCCAACATAAAACAATGCAGAACCAATTAACAGTTCTCTGTTTCCTAATATATTACACCTCTTTAGAACAAGAATTGCGATAGCCACCAAAAGCCATGCTGCCAGCACAATCCCTGCTCCTTTATCATACTTTCTTTTTTCCTTTTGAAAGATATCCTTGAATTCCGGATTCTGACCATTCCTATATCGCTCATATTCTTCCGTGGAAGAAAATTCTGATTCCATGTATTTCATACATCCTCTTGGTTTTATCTTTTTTAAAGGAAGCAGTTTTTCAAGCATATACCATATCCAAAGTCCCCAAAGCAGATGTAAAACAGAAAAATGCTGAAAGAAATTCATTCCTTCCAGCACTTTCAATTCGGCCGGGCGCAAAAAGACCACCAGCACTACTGCAAGCAATACCAGTATACGGAATCCAAATGCAATCCACGAACGCTTATACAATTTTTTTGTTTTTTCCGGCATATGTTTCATGGTTTTTCCCTTGACACCAGACTTTACTTACCATTCACTCTCTGCAGTTCGATTCCGAAGCAATAATGAAGGTACTGCTTCCTTTACAGGTACACCTTCAAATAACACTCTGTTCACCTGCTCCGTGATTGGTACTTCTACATCATATTTCTTTGCCAGTGCTAATGCTGCTTTTGCAGAATAAACTCCTTCCACCACCATTTTCACTTCATCCATGGCTTCCTGATAGGTCTTACCCTGTCCAATTAAATATCCGGCATTATGATTTCGGCTGTGAGTACTGGTGCAGGTCACAATCAAATCTCCAATTCCTGACAATCCTGCAAAGGTCTCTGCTCTGCCCCCCATTGCCATTCCCAAGCGGGTAATTTCTGCAATTCCCCGGGTAATCAGTGCTGCCTTGGTATTATCACCATAACCCAGACCATCTACGATACCTGCAGCCAATGCAATAACATTCTTTAATGCTGCTCCCAGTTCGATTCCAACCATATCCGGACTGGTATATACACGAAAGACCGGATTCATAAATGCATCTTGAATTGCTTCTGCAGTTGCCTTATCATGAGCGCCTGCCACAACTGTTGTCGGAATTTTGCGTCCCACTTCTTCCGCATGACTGGGACCGGATAACACACCCACTCTTGCATTATGTATTTCATCCTCTATTACATCGGTCATGTTCTTTAAAGTGGTTTCTTCGATTCCTTTTGAGACATTCACAATTATTTGTCCATCTTCTATGAAAGGAGCCATGCTTTTTGCCGTAGAACGAATGAAGATAGATGGAACCGCCAAAACCAACAAATCTCTACCTGTGATACAGCTTTCCAAATCATTACTAACCGCAATCCGATCCGGAATTCTGACACCGGGAAGTTTTTCTACCTGTTCCCGCTTCTCATCTATCATTTCTACTTCTCTTTTATCAATGGACCATATGGTTACCTCGTGCCCATTATCACATAATAATACTGCCAGTGCTGTTCCCCAGCTTCCTGCACCCAACACACTAATATTCACGCAAATTCACCACTTTCTTTCTTACTTTCCCGATTCCTGCAGACTTGGTTCTACAGTCTTCTTCTGTCCCAATTTACTTTCTTCTCCATGAATCAGCCGGACAATATTTGCTTTATGCTTATAAATAGCCAAAGTCGCCAGACATCCAAGAACTATAATGCTTTCTACAACATAAGCCTGCCCCAGATGATATACATGCTCCGGATTAATTAACACAAAAATTGTATACATCGCCCACATCTGGATCATTAAAATAATTGAACCCAGAGATACATATCTGGATATTGCTACAACCAGAACAAATACTACCAAGCCCGCCAGAATAATCCGTAAGTCCAATAAGCTGATGACCGCCCCGGCAATAGCAGAAATCCCTTTGCCACCTTTGAAACCCATGTAAAATGGGAATACATGTCCCAGAACCACTCCTAAACTTGTATAAATCACCAGAAGCAACGTCATATCCGGAGCAATATGATTAAATACTATTCTTGTTATGAGACATGCAATTATACATTTCATACAATCGCCAACAAATACCATAGCTCCGGCTTTTTTCCCCAGCACTCTTAAAGCATTGGTTGCACCGGAATTGCCGCTTCCATATTCCCGAATATCAATATGATGAATCTTTCCAATAATATAGGCTGTCTGGAATAATCCAAAGGCATACCCCAAAATCAGACAAAGTATCCGATAAATAATTTCCATTCCCATATTATGATTCCTTTCTTTCTCTTATGATAAATTTCAGTGGAGTTCCCCGGAATCCAAAAGTATCCCGGATTCGGTTCTCCAGATATCTGGTGTAGGAAAAATGCATTAATTCCTTATCATTTACAAAGATTACAAACGTTGGTGGTTTTACAGACACCTGCGTAACATAATAAATCTTTAACCGTTTACCCTTATCACTTGGTGGCTGCTGCATGGCAACTGCCTCACTGACAATTTCATTTAGCACACCGGTCGCAATTCGTAATGAATGGTTTTCAATGACAGCATCAATGGTTTCGAATAGCTTTGGCAGTCTTTGTCCTGTTTTCGCTGATATAAATATCAATTCCGCATATGGTGCAAACGACAATACATCCCGAATCTCTTCTGTAAACCTGTAAATCGTCTTGTCATTCTTTTCCACAGCATCCCATTTATTAACTGCAATAATCATTCCTTTGCCGCGTTCGTGTGCAATTCCCGCGATTTTAGCATCCTGTTCTGTAACTCCTTCTGTAGCATCAATTACCAGAACCGCTACATTACACCGTTCTACTGCAGATACCGTCCGAATAATACTGTAACGCTCGATATCTTCTTTTACCTTACTCTTTCGGCGCAAACCTGCCGTATCAATAAACACATATTCATTTCCATTCCGCACTACTTCGGTATCAATTGCATCCCTGGTCGTTCCTGCTATATCCGATACAATGACCCGTTCTTCACCTAACAGTTTATTAATAATGGAGGACTTTCCTGCATTCGGCTTTCCGATAATAGCCACTCTTGGACGCTCATCTTCTGCATCGTCTTTGCTGCTTTCATCAAAATGCTTTACCACCTCATCCAGCATATCCCCTAAACCTAACCGGGAACTAGAT
>CAMEWU010000157.1 GCA_945946715.1 uncultured Clostridium sp.
CCTGGGGAGAATGTGAAAAGGAGGAAGAAATAATATGAGAAAGAAAAGAAGAATCATAGCACTTGTATTAACCTTATTACTTGCCTGCTCTATGACCGCGCAGGCAGGATTCACGCCGCGCTACGACGTGGACATGCCGGAGATTCCGGAAATCCACGTAGAGCTGTCGGACGAGCTGAAAGAAGCGGTGAATCAGGCGGCACAGAAGCAGATTGAAAAGATGATTCTTGATAAGCCAGCAATTATCAATGCGACATGCTGGCACTGCCGGTATTTCTATCCGTATATAAATAATCTCATTATATCGTGGGAATCTGTCGAAGGCGCAACATCGTATAAGGTAGAGGTCACAGATGCATCGGGGACGAGGACAAAAGAGCTTACGACAAATTATCTGATACTGACTGAAGGAGAGGATGATTTCTTCCCGGGATGCATGGATACGGAAGATGTACGCCCTATAGTGAGGGTGCGGGCGTACGGTGCGGATGAGACGTACAGTCCGTGGTCAGACGCTGTAGAAATTTGTTGCTATAAATAAGTAGGTGATGATTATGGAAAACAAGATTAACATAGCATGCTTCAAGGAAGGTTCCAGAACTGCGGAAGTTAAGGATATCTGGCAGTGGGACTACGGGCAGATTCTGAGGATTCAAGGGCTGATCCTTCCGAGCGCGGTAGAAATGCATTTCTCGCTGGACGAGCACGGCGGAGAAGCTGCTAGAAGAATTGGAGTTACGAAAGATGGTGTTACAGATGTGCCAATCCCGGACTCAATGGTTGAAAACGAATCGGCTTACGGTGACAGCTATTACTTCTTCGCGTATATCTATCTTACCGATGAAACGTCAGGCAATACGGAGTATAAGATTCGGGCAAAGGTTAGTACGAGGTCGAAGCCGGAAGGATACGTAAGTGGCGGAAATGATACATTCGCCGAAATCTTAAAAACAGTCAATGAGATTGCTGAGGACAAGGTAGGCATTCCGGTACCTGCGAAAGCGGGACAGGTATTGGCAGTCAAAGCAACGGACGAGGAAGGAAAACCGACAGAGTTTGAAGCGAAAGACATGAGCGGTGCCGGAACAGGACTTTCTACAGAAGCAATTGACAAATTGGAAGAGGTAGGAAATTATCTCGCATACACCACTGCTGATGGCGGATCGAAATGGACAGAATTAATTTCTATATTAAGAAATGGTTCAAGTGGTGGAGGTTCTGGTGAAACTGTTCCAGCAACAGGAATTACATTAGACAAAACAACATTATCATTCACAGATTCTACAAGTCAGACTTTAGTTGCTACAGTAGAGCCAAGTGATACAACAGATAAGATTGTATGGAGTTCTAATAATAATTCAGTTGCTACAGTTACAAACGGAGTTGTAAAACCACTTTCAAATGGTTCAGCTACAATCACAGCTACATGTGGAAGTGTATCGGCTACTTGTTCCGTAACAGTTGATATCGCAGAGGAAGAACAGGTAACACTGACAAGTATCAGTGCCACATATACAGGCGGTGATGTTGCAGTCGGTACAGCCTTAACTTCCTTAACAGGCATCACAGTTACAGCAACTTATTCCGATGGCAGTACCGCTACGGTAACCGGGTATACTCTGAACGGTGAGATTGCAGAGGGTGAAAATACAATTACTGTTAGCTATGGCGGCAAGACTACCACATTTACCGTGACAGGTGTTGCGGAAAATACGGTTACTGTTTTATATGAATTGGGAGAACCAACAACACTTACTGGAACTACAGCCATTGATACTAATGTCGCATTGTTTGACAAGGATAAAACTTGGTCAATGGCTATCGGATTCGTTCCAACTAGTTTGGATAGAATCTGTAAATTGTTCTGTCTGAATTATGATGCTGATAACTATATGCAATTCATGACCTACTATGGTAATAAAAATATTAAATCCGATGCTAAGTTCGGTGGGAACTGGGGTAGCACTGTAACCGTGCCAACGGAAGTCGGAGCAGAAACTAAGTTAGTAGTGATGTATGACGGAACTACCATTGACTGTTATTATATGGAAAACGGCTCAGTGACCAAAAAACAGTGGAAGGGTGCCGCTAATAATATGGTTACAAACAATACAACTCTTGTTATTGGTCGAGAAACTTCTGGTTTCAAAGGAACAGTTAACGCATTCACAATTTATGAAGGTGTATTGAATGCTGAAGAAATAAATAGCTTTCTGGGGGTGTAATATATGAAACTATATGATATTAGTGGAAATCCTATAGAAATGGGAACAAAAGATTATACACTCCTTGAAGAAAAACCAAAAATCAATGGTGTAGAATTAAGTGGTGATAAATCCACTTCGGATTTAAAGATTGATTCGCCTACAGATGAGCAAGTTGATGTTTCTGTAAGGAGTTGGCTTGACGAACATCCAGAAGCCACAACGACAGTTCAAGACAAGTCGATTGATTATTCCAAACTGACTATGCTTGCTCTCAAGCCAGATGTTGTAGACTATGAATTAACTAGATATAAGTCAGTTAGGATGATTTATACCTATTACGGTTCATCTAAGGATGCAATAGATGAAACTAAGGTAATAACTTTTAAAGGTGGGAATTATCTTGGCTATTATTTGGATTGCAGAAATATTTCCCAGTTAAAGTGTCGTGCATTTAAAGAAGATGGAGCTGGATATACAGGCATTAACATTTTTGCATTTAATTCTTTTGCCGAATCTACTTATACTAGCAATCCGACAGAAGCACCAAACAAGTCATATTTGTTAAGAAGAATTAATTTGTCAGAACTTGTATTGAATGATACAGAATATAATTTTGAAATCGAAATAGATATGGAATATCCTTATATTGTAGTTTCGTTCGATAATGTTGTGACAAAACCGAGTGATTCCGCATTTTCGACCAAAACCGACAAATGGTATGGAACTGGAAAACTGCATTGCAGATTTTATGTGGAAGAAGGGGACGAAGTTGTTTTTAATGATAAAACGCTTCCGTTGGCTATTGGAAAGGTAGCGAGAACATATCACAACACAGAGGAAACTGATATTTATATCGCTGCTAAAGATTCTACCGATGGCGATAAATCACGTGCTACGTTTATTTGTTCTGGTGCAAATGATGAGTTGATTATTCAGAAAGCCATTGATTTATTATCCCAAACAAGCGGAACAATTACATTGTTTAATGGCAACTATTACTTTGATAGTTTTACCGAAATAGAAAACGTGGGAAAGTTTTGTATTTGTGTTAAGCCTAACAATTTTCAACGTCATATTACAATCACAGGAACAAATTCTCCTATAAGGAAATATGGTGAGAAAATTGCTGTAGGTAGTGCAATCATCAATATTACATCTGCAGCCCTGAACATGATTAACGGAACTGAAACACAGGCTTGTGTATTTGGTTTGGCTTCCACAACACAGAGACATGATTATCCGTCTTATTCCTTTGATATGAACAAGATAGGTTTTAATTTCGCAGATAATCAGCACAAGGTTATCTGTATTAATGGCGAAATGTTCAGTGCTATGAAGGCATCTGATTTGCAATTCACTATTGATGTTGGTGGAGACACCGATGATACCAGTGGATATGAGTTTCCGACAGAAGGCTTTATTGCATTGCGTGGCTTAGTTACTGGCAATTATGGTTCTGGATATTTATTATCCAATATGTTTGCATTTGGTTTTGATTGTGCTTATGATCTTGGCGGTGAACACTTAATAGCGACACAATTAGGTTGCCGATTCTGTAATTATTCATATAGGTTCAATTATTATGGTGCGTCTGGATTACATCCGATTACCCTAATTAATTGTTGTGATGAAGGTTGCGTCCATGCCCCTTATTTCTCATCTAATGGTGGAGAAAAGAAAACACAGTCCATATCTTTATATGATTATAATGAGGAAGTGCATACAACTGGATTATTTGCACAGCAGACAAAGGCTTATATGGAAAGCGGACAGAAATTCAATGGAATTGTGACCTATTCGCTTACAAGTGCTGCTACATGGGGAAAAATCAACGAATCATTTTTTGAAGATGGGCATGGTGCATATTATAAAACAATTAATATGCCATACATTGGCACATCTTAAGATAAGTAAGCCAGAAGAAACTAAAAAGGAGATTAAAAACATTCCTTCCTATAGAAAAATATGTTATACTTTTTGCAAGGGGGGAATATAGAGAATGAAGATATATACACTAATAGTCGCTACATTCATAATAGCAATTATTATGTCATTCTATAATAAGGGTGGAATAAATAATTTTGAAAAAGATAATACGAATACTATCCGAGGATTTGCGATAGTTGGAATAATACTACATCATATATCTCAATATTTGGGAATGTGGAATTTGCAAGTTGAAATTTTTGCGTTGTCAGGATATTTATTCACAGGCACTTTTTTGTTTCTGTCTGGGTATGGGAATTTAATTTCTTACCAAAAAATATCTGACAAAACCATTAAAGAAAAATGCTCTTGGTTGTGGAGAAAAATATGGAATGTTCTTTTAACTTACATACTTGTTTTTTTAATTTCATTTTTGATAGAAGTATTAAGCGGAAATGATTTGATGGAAGCAGTAAAACCAGTTGCGAATTTGGCATTACCAGGTTGGATTAATTGGTATATTAAAATTCAGATTCTAATGTATTTACTGTTTTTTATTGTTTATATTTGGAGAATATCAGATCGAGTAAAACAGGTCTTTCTTCTAATATTTAGTATTATACTGATTATTGCATTAAGTGGTCTTGAATCATATTGGTATAATACAGTTTTATGTTTTGGTTTAGGTGTTATTATTGCAAATAATAGAAACGTTTTATTTGGATTGATAAAAAAATACAAAAAAATTTACCTATTCATAACAATGATTTTGTTTGCAATCACTTTCCATCTGTCCGTAGAAATTATTGCATCGTTAGCATTTTGTCTGTTTATTATTGCCTTGGATAATTGTTTCCATCCACGTAATCAAGTAATTATATGGCTAGGGAATATGTCATTTGAGCTATATTTAATACATTTGATTTTTGTTCGAAAGCTACTGATTGATGGAATTGTGAACGTAGATCAAAATATATGCGTAGCTATTATTATAGCAGGTACGATTTGTATTAGTTATATGGTTAAAAAGTGGAAAAAGATTATTGATCAAAAAATTAAATGCAATCGTCATTCTGATTAGAATGCGAACCAGCGATCTTGGCGATTGAATGTTGAATGGTGGATGGGATAAGGTGATGCATAACGGTAAAACATGGGAATCTTTGGTGGATAACAATGTATGGGAGCCTGGAGCGACAGGAACAGAGAGTTTGTGGAAAGAAGTTGAATAATGTGATGGATGTTGATGATTGG